>DAOTWO010000016.1:0-17325 GCA_034435855.1 Thermomicrobium sp.
GTACATTGCTGTCGCATCACCCTCGATATTCGGGTTCAGCGCTAGGATAACCTCGTTGGGGCGCTCATCCCGCACGCGCTGCACGAGCTCCCGGATACGCAGGCGCTCCGGCCCAATCCCATCCACCGGCGAGATGACGCCGTGCAGCACATGATAGACCCCGTGATACGCACCGGTCCGCTCGAGCGCGAGCACATCCAGCGGATCCTCGACCACGCAGATTGTCTGCTGGTCCCGCGTCGGGTCGGAGCAGATCGGGCAGGGATCCACATCCGTCAAATTGAAGCAGCGCGAGCACAGCTGGACGCGCTCTTTCACCTCGACGATGGCCTGCGCGAGTGCCAACGCCTCCTCGCGCGGGCTACGCAGCAGGTGATACGCCAACCGTGATGCGGTCTTTGGACCGATTCCGGGAAGTTTAGCGAGTTCCTCGATGAGCCGAGCAATTGGCTCGGCCGGACCCCGTGCGCGCACAGTCACCTCAGTCGCCGTCCGGCAAAACGCGCGTTCACGCTCACCAGTATACCAAACCGGCGAAGAAGCCCTTGCCGCTCACTCCTCCCCCAGGTAGACCATACGGCCGCGCGCCCCTTCAGCTGGACCAACAATCCCCTCGGCCTCCAGTTGTTCCATAATCCGCGCAGCCCGGTTATAGCCGATCCGGAGTCGCCGTTGAAGGAGCGAGGTCGACACCGTGTCGAGCTGCCGGACGAGTTGCCTGGCCTGCTCCAACAGTGGATCGTCGCCTCGGCTGGGCTCCGGGCCCACCTCTTCAAGATCGAGCCACGTCGGGTCATAGCGCGGTTCCGGATAGAGCCGTCGCCAGTGTTCGACCACGTACTCCAGATCGCGATCCTCGATGAAGGAACCTTGCACCCGGAGCGGGCGCGCGGCATCCGGTGGGAGGTAGAGCATGTCGCCACGACCGAGCAAACGTTCAGCGCCCGGCATATCCAGAATCACACGGCTATCGGTCTGGGAGGTGACCGCGAAGGCAATCCGCGCCGGGACGTTCGCTTTGATCAGTCCGGTGAGAACGTCGACCGATGGGCGCTGGGTCGCGATCAAAAGATGAATGCCCGTTGCCCGAGCCATTTGTGCGAGGCGGACCAGTAACGTTTCGACCTCATCAGGGGTCGTCAACATAAGGTCGGCTAGCTCGTCGATGATCACAACCAGGTAGGGCAGCGGTTCCAACGAGGGATCCTCTTCGCGCCGTAACCGGTATCCTTCGAGATTGCGCACACCGAGCTGCGCAAAGAGTTCGTAACGCCGCTCCATCTCCTGGAGAACGCGCCGCAGCGCGCCCACCACTAACCCCATGTCGGTCACCACTGGTCGCTTGAGGTGTGGCACACCGTCATAGCCTGCGAGTTCCACCTTTTTCGGATCGATCAGCAACATCTGGAGTTCATCGGGCCGGCGTGTGAGGAGGAACGTGGCGATGATGCCGTTGATGCAGACTGATTTCCCTGATCCGGTCGCACCAGCAATCAAAAGGTGAGGCATCCGGGTGAGGTCGGCGATCACGTACTCGCCGTGCACATCGCGGCCAAGCGCCAGCGGTAACCGTGCCCGTGAACGCTGAAACGCTGGTGACTCGATCACTTCGCGGAGCCCGACGGTCGAAATTGCCGCGTTCGGTACCTCGATACCCACGCGGGCCATCCCGGGTACCGGGGCCTCAATCCGGATCGCTGGGGCAGCAAGGGCCAGCGCGAGGTCATTTTGCAGCTCGGTGATCCGTCGCACCTTGACGCCGGGACCAGGCTCCAGGGTGAAAAGTGTTACAGCCGGCCCTGGATAGATCTCCCGTACCCGCGCATCGACCCGAAAATTGGCCAGCGTCTCCTGAATGATCGCGGCTTTGTGCTGGAGCTCCTCTGGATCGGGGAGACTCGCCTCGTAGCGTTGCAGCCGTCCGATATCCGGGAGCACATCCTCGCCCCGTGTGGGGAATGCAACCTGTTCGTCGCTCGCCGATTCGGGTTCCCGGGTAGCCGGCCGCTCGACGCGCGGTCGGCTGTCGGCTGTCCCGCGCTTGCTGCGCACGCGGCTCGTGCTGGTGTGTCGCGGTGGAGTGATGACGGCAGGCGTCGGTTCTCGCTTGGTCGTGTCCTCCATCCGATGCCCTGGTACGGCAGTGCCTGGTTCGAGCACCGCGTTGCTGTCTGGACCACGTCTGCAACGTGCGAAGTGGCCGGACAGCACCCGCCCCAGTGCAACACCACGCGCCACCAGCGTCCGCAAGTCGACCCCGGCGATAAGAGTCGACCCCGCCAGCCCGAGCGCAAGCGCCAGAAGCCCAAGCCCTACCTCACCGCCCACCAGCCGCAGCAGTGTGGCGATGCCTGCCCCGATATACCCCCCAGCCTCCTCGACACGATCAGTCGCACGTGCATCAAGTAGTGCGAGAGCACCGGCCGCATAGAGGCCAAACCCGATGGCGCGGCGGACCGTCGCCTGGCGAGAACTTGAGGCCACGAGCTCGAGAGCACCCCACCAGAAGGTGAGTGGCACGATGAGTGCGCCGCGCCCAAAGAGCTGTTGGCACCCAGTCGCAATCCATCCCACAAGCCCTGTCTGGTTTGCCTGGCCAAAGAGCGCGAGGGCCAGGAGAACGCCAACGGTCGCCAGGAACAGCGCCGCCAGATCACGCGGTAGCCGCCGCGGAATCCCCATCACGACCCCATGACCGATCCGTGCGAGGTGCCGCAGCACGTTGGAAACCACCGAACCGGCATCTCGCTTGGATTCCGCCGCTCGCTGCCGACCCCGCGTCCCCGCTTGCGCCATGGCGTCCCCCTGCGTCCGTTCGCACGTCCGTACGCAGTATAGCAGCGGTTCAGAAGAGACGCATCTGCTGGGGCTTCTCTTCGGGCTGATCGTCAGCAGTCGTGATGGTCTCCGCACGCACCTGGACGATGATCTCCCCGAGCTTCTCGAAGTCCTTCTCCACCAACTCCTTCAATGCTGGCTGATGGAGTGCCGCTGCGGGATGATACATGGGGACCACGACATAGTCACCGACGCGGCGCGCCTGACCGTGCACGCGCGAGATCTTCTCGTTGGGAAACCAGCGGGACATCGAGTAGCGGCCGAGCGTCACGATCACACGTGGCCGGATCACGCCCAGCTGCTCATCCAAGTAGGGCGCACAGGCAGCGATCTCGTCTGGTAACGGATCGCGGTTCCCCGGAGGTCGGCACTTCACGACATTAGTGATGTACACCTCTTCCCGCCGCAGGCCAGCTCGTTGAAGGAGCTCGTTCAAGTACTGGCCAGCTGCCCCCACAAACGGCCGTCCTTGCCGGTCTTCGTGGTACCCCGGAGCTTCGCCGATGAACATAACCTCGGCCCGGGGATTCCCTTCACCCGGCACCGCGTGCGTCCTGGTTCGCCAGAGATCACAGCGTGTGCACACGCGCACGCGCTGGGCAATCTCCCCGAGTCGTTCCTCAACGCTGCGTTCCTCCGCTCGTGATCGCTCTTCGCTCACATCTCGCTCCTCTCTCGTCAGTCCACGTTGTGCCGTTTCTCTCGACCACTTGGCTCACTCCTCGAGCGGTGCATGTACGGCTAGTGCGCTCTCTGGAAGTTCCCGGCCGTAGCGTACGACTGCCTCCCAGTCGATCGGTTCCGCCAAGACGACGACCGTTGGATCGCCAGCATGACGCTGCAACCATCGGGCCAGGATGACGGTCGCGTCCAGCGTTTCTTGGTCGAGCGTCCACGGCGGTGCTCGCCGGGCGCGCTCCCAAGACGCCTGGAGGCGTGCTGCAACATCGCTGTTACTCTCCTCCCGATCGGCCAGGACACGCGCCCACAGACGGCCACCGACCACCAGCAAGAAGGCCCGGTCTCCTGTCTCTGGACAGGGAGTGACGATGACACAGGGGTGCCCAGTCATCGTGTGTGCAACCAACTGGTGGGTGAGCACAAGTTCCTCGCTTCGCCGCAGGAGGTCACGGAGGCGCGCTGCGCGCTCAAAGTCCAGTCGCTCTACTGCTTCCGCGAGCAACTGCTGAGTGCGCTCTACTACCACATTTGTGTTTCCTGCAAAGTACTGGACGGCGATCTCAACCAACGCGCGGTATTTGTCCGGCTCAACCCGCCCAGTGCACGGGCCGATGCAGCGTCCCAGCGTGAGCTGGAGACAGGGCCGCCCGTACGAGCGAGCATCGCGGAACGAACGATGACAGGTGCGCAAGGGAAGGACGGTATGGAGGAGTTCGACAACTGAGCGTGCTGCAGCCGAACTGCGGAAGGGGCCGATGTACAGCGCACCGTCATCCTCACGCTGGCGGGCGAGGAGTACGCGTGGCCAGGGCCGACCAAGTTCGACCTTGATGTATGGATAGCTTTCGTGGTTCCGCAGCTGCGTGTTGTACGGCGGCTTGTAGCGTTGGATGAACTGGCTCTCCAGCAGCAATGCCTCGAGCTCGGAGCCGACCACGACCGTCTCGATCTCGGCTACCGACTCGAGCAGTCCGTCCATCTTCCGTGTGTAGCCGAGTGGTTGCGCAAAGTACGAACGCAGGCGCTGTGCAAGATTTCGTGCCTTCCCCACGTAGAGAACGCGCCCGAGCGCATCACGCATGAGATAGACGCCGGGCAGTTCCGGCGCGCCGTCGAGCAAGCGACGATCCAAGACTGCCCGTCCGCGGGCGACCGCTTCCACGACCACCGACCGGCGTGCTGTCTCGGTACGGACGTCGCTCGGCGCCCGCAGATTAGCCTTTTCGGCTCGCTCCACCAGACACAAATAGAGCGTCGCAGTGGCCTCAGCGTCCGGCAGCGCACGATGTCGCACCGGGCGAGCGATCCCGAGTGCCCGGCAGACTGTATCGAGATCGTAACGGCCGTTGCTCACACCCAGTGCTCGTGCCAGCGGCAGCACGTCGAGCGCGGGATTGGGGAGTGGTCCGTGGCCGATCCGCCGCAGCTCAACGTTGAGAAAGTCAAGATCGAAGCCAACGTTGTAGCCGATGACGACGCTGTCACCCAAGAACGCACGCAATGCCGCGGCCACATCAGCAAATGGTGCGGCCGTCAGGAGGTCTTCGTCGCGGATACCAGTCAACCGGACGATGTAGGTTGGTAATCGCCGGTGCGGATTGACCAGGACAGCGAAGCGCTCCACGCACTGCCCATCCACGTACCGAACGGCGCCGATCTCGATCACACGGTGCCGGGTTGGCCTGAGGCCCGTCGTCTCAACATCGAGTGCGACGAACGAGCGCGGCCAGCCTTCGTCGAGCGGCAATGGCCGGTTCCGCAGAGCCCACGTCCCATCCGGGCGTCGCACTACTTCGTTGTCGGCCTCGAGCAGCTGTGCAAGGAAGGGTGCCCAAAGTCGGCGATTTCCGACCGACCCGAAGAGTGCCGTAATCAGCTGCTCCTCGCTGGCAACCCCACCCCGCCCCAGCAGGACTCGCTTGGCGCGGTCCCGCAATCGCTCGTATGTTGTGGTGACGGGCTCACTTGCCATCCCGCGCTCCTCACCCGCACCCCGCTCGTATAGTACTCGACGCTCGTCGAACCCCCTCATGTTGCTGCGCGCTATGCCAGTGATCAGCGTATACTCGCCTGCGCAACTGGCCGCAGGGGAGATCTCACAAGGGAGGGCGAGCATGGCCGAGCAGTCAGTGACGACACAGGATCGTGTTCCGCCCGAAGTGCAAAGGCGGGTCGATGCACTCCGGCGACTGATTCATCGGTACAACTACGAATACTACGTTCTCAATGCACCGACGATCAGCGATGCTGAATACGACGCGCTGATGCTCGAGCTCCGCCGGCTGGAAGAGCAATACCCGGAACTCATCACGCCAGATTCTCCGACACAGCGTGTCGGCGCACCCCCTGCCGAAGGGTTTGCGACTGTCCAGCACGAAATCCCGATGCTCTCGCTTGGCAATGTCTTCTCCGACGGTGAGATCCATGCCTGGGCCCAGCGTGTGTATCGTCTCAGCAACCGATCCGACATCGAGTTCGTTACCGAGCCGAAGGTTGATGGCCTGGCTGTTTCGATTGTGTACGAGAACGGTGTCCTTGTCCGAGGTGCCACACGCGGTGATGGTTACACCGGCGAAGACGTGACCAATAACATCCGTACAATCCGGATGATCCCGCTTCGACTCTATCCGCCGGCGGGTGTCGAACTGCCGCGTATCCTGGAGGTGCGTGGCGAGGTCTATATGAACGTGCGGGATTTCGAGAAACTGAACCGTGAGCGTGGCGAGCAAGGGCTTCCCCTCTTTGCGAACCCACGGAACGCCGCGGCTGGTTCGCTTCGCCAACTCGATCCGAGTGTCACTGCCTCGCGTCCACTTCGTTTTGCTGCCTGGGACATCGGCCGTTGGGAAGGAACAGAGCCACCGGCAACACATAAGGCGGTGCTTGATTTTCTTGCCCAGCTCCAGATCCCGGTCGTTCCAGACTACCGGCTCTGTCACTCGATTGATGAAGTCATCGCGGAGTGCGATCGCTGGCGGGAGCGACGCGATCTTCTGGAGTTTGAGGCGGACGGTGTGGTCATCAAGGTGAACGATCGAGCCCTTTACCAGGCGCTCGGCGTGGTCGGACGCGAGCCACGTGGCGCAGTCGCCTACAAGTTCCCTGCTCATGAAAAGACGACGATCATCCGCGACGTGATTTGGAGTGTGGGTCGCACCGGAAAACTGACACCGGTCGCCATCCTGGAGCCGGTCGAAATCGGCGGCGTCATCGTTGAGCGTGCGACCCTGCACAACGAGGAAGAGATCCGTCGCTTGGGGCTCTTGCTCGGTGATGCGGTGGTGGTGCAGCGCCGTGGTGACGTGATCCCGAAGATCGTCGCAACGATTCCACAGCGCCGCGATGGCGACGAGCGGCCAATCGAGATCCCAAAGCAGTGCCCCGTCTGCGGCGCACATACGGTGCGGCTGGAGGGGGAAGTCGACCGGTACTGCTCAAATCCCAATTGCCCAGCCCGCCTGAAGGCGTCGATCCGCCAGTTTGCCTCGCGGAATGCGATGGATATCGAGGGCCTCGGTGAAAAGATCTCCGACCTGTTTGTCGACCTAGGGCTGGTGCGTTCGCTTCCAGATCTCTACACGATCGACTGGAACCAGGTACTTCAGCTGGAGGGGTTCGGGCCCAAGAAGGTTCAGAACCTGCGCAAGGCAATCGAAACGAGCAAGCAACGGCCGTTTGCTCGCTTTCTCTTCGGCCTCGGCATCAGACATGTTGGTGAGCGGAACGCGCAGCTCTTGGCCGAGCGTTTCCGCTCGATCGACCGTCTGATGCAAGCGACAATTGACGAGCTCCTTGAGATTCCTGGTTTCGGCCCCGCCGTGGCCCAGTCGGTGTATGAGTTCTTCCGGGAGCCGAAGAACCGCGAGATGATCGAGCGTTTCCGACAACTTGGTGTGCGGATGGCTGAAGAAGAAGTGCCGGCGCGAGTACCAGCACGCGGACCGCTTGTTGGCAAGACGGTCGTGCTGACCGGCCGGCTGGAGACGCTCACGCGCAGTCAAGCGGAGGAGCTCCTGCGACGCGCCGGTGCGCACGTGACCGAGAGCGTCTCACGGAAGACAGATTATGTCTTTGCTGGCGCGGAACCGGGAAGCAAGTATGTGCGGGCTCAGCAGCTTGGTGTCCCGATCCTCGGTGAAGAGGACTTGCTCCGGATGCTGCGCGAATCGGGCATCGAGGTCGAGGCACCGATCCACTCATCGGACTAAGAGGCATTCGCTCGAGTCGGAGAAGAGGCAGTCGGTAAAGCCGGGATCATGCTCCGGTGACGGTACCGCGGAAAGCTGGTGGTCGTGCCGGAGTTCTTGATGCGGCCCAGAACTAGCTGGTGTGCCCGAGCGCGTGCCCGTCACAAGGAAAGGGGGCGAGTTCCAGCGGCGTGAACCTCTGGAGTGGTAGGCTCGTGTGACGCCAAGTCTTTGGGCTAGTGCGCGGCGCACACCGACTTCATACGATGTGACGGTGAGACCAGGGATAGCGGTGGCTGTTGCGTCCAGAGAAGCGGGGACACTGGGGACGAGGAGAGTCGTTGCGCTGGAGTCTGCGAGTGGGGGTTGCAGAACAGGGGGAGGGGTGATACACTCTATTGTCGTTGCCCGTGAGGCTGGTACGGGCTGTTGGGGGGTGATCGTTCTCAGGTAAACGGAGGTCCGTGGGGAGTGAAGAGCCTGGGTCGACACGTCATTGTCGAACTCTGGGGTTGCAAAAACATCGACTCCCTGCAGGCGGTCGAAGAGGCCATCCGCGATGCAGTCGCGGCAACCAATGCGACGTTGCGCGACCTGCAGGTCTTTCCCTGGGAGCCGTACAACGGAGTGAGCGGGATTGCGATCCTCTCGGAGTCGCACCTGAGCATCCACACGTGGCCGGAGCTCGGGTATGCGGCGGTGGATGTTTTCACGTGCGGTGAGCACACTGATCCTGAGGCGGCGATCCCGGTTCTCCGGGAGCGGTTCCAACCGCAGCGGATGGAAGTGCTGCAGGTGAGTAGGGGGATGATCGTTGATTGACGGAGGACTCTGGCATACCGACGACCCGGAGGTCCCAAGCCAACGGGTATTCCTGCAGGTGCGCGATGTCCTGTACCGGGGGACATCCCCGTATCAGGAGATTGCGATTATCGAAACGGTCCTCTTCGGTCGTGCGCTGGTGCTGAACAACGTGCTTCAGACGGCGGAGCGCGACGAGTTCTGCTACCACGAGATGCTCGTGCACCCGGCGATGATTGCGCATCCGAATCCCCGGCGGGTGCTCATCATTGGTGGGGGGGATGGCGGCGCGCTGCGGCGGGTTCTGCAGCATCCTGTCGAGCACGTCACGATGGTGGAGATCGACGAGCAAGTCGTCGAAGCCTGCCGTGCCCACCTTTGGGGTGTGCATCGGGGAGCGTTTGACGACCCGCGGGTCGAGCTTCGCTTCGAGGACGGGTTCGCCTACGTCGAGCGGCGGCCGGCAACGTACGATGTGATCATCGTCGACGGACCGGATCCACTGGGTGACACACCCGGGATGGTCCTCTTCTCGCCCGATTTCTACCACGGACTTGCCGACATGCTCGCGCCCGGTGGACTGGTGGTGCAGCAGACAGAGTCTCCAATGCTGCTCCCGATCCAGACAGCGGCGACACATCTTCACCTGCGCGAGGTGCTTCCCATTGTCCGCACCTATCTGACGATGGTGCAGTCATACGACAGTTACTGGAGCTTCGCCGTTGCCTCGCGCGATGTCGATCCGGCTGCACTCGATATGGAGACGGTCGCCGAGCGTCTGCGTGCGCGCGGGATTGATGAGTGTCAGTACTACTCGCCGGAAATTCATTGGGGGGCGTTCCGCCTGCCACCGTTCCTGCGGCGTTTCATTGAGGAGTCGATCGCGCTCGGGCGGCCAGCTGATGCTCATCCGCTCTTGCCGGAAGCAGCAGGACGGCGGCCGACGGCTTGAACGAGGACGCCAAGACAGAACCGTTGCCGGGATGGCGCCAGCGAGCGTCATCCCGTCTCTTTTTGCCGGCCAGAGTAGAGCAGCACGAAGGCTGCCTGTCAGGGGTTTAGAAAGTAGCTCCGGCAGGCGCGATCGATGAGGTCAGGGGTCAGGCGGGGTTCGCGGCCGAGGTAACGCGCCGCGCCAACGAGGGCGCGCAAGATGTCGCGTGGATGACAAGCGCGGAGTTCCCGCTTTCCGACGTAGTAGGTTCGCAAGAGGTAAGCGAGTCCCTGTGGATCGAACGGTATACCGAGTTCCTCGCACTGCGCACGGAAAATGTCCGCGAACTGCTGGACCGTTGGGTTTCCGAGATGGATCTTGTTTGGAATCCGTCGCAGGAACGCCTCGTCGACGAGGTCGGTTGGCTGGAGATTCGTCGAGAAAATCACCAGCCCCTCGAAGGGTACCTCGATCTGCTTGCCAGTGTGCAGGGTAAGGATATCGATCCGCTGTTCCAGAGGAACAATCCAGCGATTGAGCAAAGCTCGTGGCGACACCCGCTGTCGGCCAAAATCATCGATGAGGAGCACCCCATTGTTCGCTCGTAGCTGCAGTGGCGCCTCGTAGAAGCGATTCCGCTCGTCGTAAATCAGATCGAGCTGTTCAAGCGTGAGCTCTCCACCCACCTGGATCAGCGGCCGCTCGCAGAGTACCCAACGACGGTCACCAGATGGCTGTTCAGGTGTGGGATGATGGTGGTGCCGATCAAAGACGCGAATGATGTGCGAATCGGCCAGGATGGCGTGGGGAACAAAAACAGCACCACCGTACATGGCTACCACACGTTGCGCCAGAGCAGTCTTGCCGTTACCGGGCTTTCCAAAGAGGAAGATCGCTTGGCCACTGTTCAATGCTTGCCCAATCTGGTCGAGCACGGGTTCAGAGAAGACAAGCCGTCCGAGGGCACGTCGGATCGCTTGCGGCGTTACAGGGATGTTACGGAGGCTCTGGACAGTGACAACAGATCGATACTGTTCGATCGGTACCGGGGCTGGGCCAATGTAACCGTTCCGCGCCAAGTACTCCTGCGCGCGGTGGTGCCCTTTGCTAGTGAGCGCATATCGGTACGCGAGTTCGCCGATTCCGTTGCTGCCGGTCACCTCAACAAGTTCCTCACGCTTGGCCTGGCTGAGTGCCCGCTCCAGCGATCCCGCATAGGGCAGGCAGAGCGCGTCCACGAGATCGCGTGCCGTCTGAGAGCCATGCGCGTAGAGGAACTTGAGCACGAGTTCGACCACAAGCTGGAGGTCAAGTCCCGCCTCCTCCAGGTTTGCCGGTTGCGGAATCGTCGGAACCGAATCGTTCCGCGTGCTGACAGTCATGTCGTTGGGTGCTCCGATGTGTCCCTCATCCGCTCTCTTGGAATCAGATCGGCAAAGGGGCAGCGCCTCGAAAGGGCAATCTGGCGCCCACATGTCCTAGCCATCTTTTCTCATTCCTACTGGGCAAGAACGACCTGCTCTCCCTCCGCCAGCCCAACGGCCACCTCGACCATGCCACCGCTTCGGAGACCAAGCGTGACTTCCCGCTCCTCACGCTTCCCGTCGTGGATGACGGTCACAAAAGCACGTTCACCCACGATCCGTACTGCCTGCTCGGGAACAAGCAGCACGTTTTGCCGGAGCACCGCGGCGAGGTGGATCGTGGCGGTCATACCAGGTCGGAGACGCTCTGTTGTATCGACGAGGCGAACAGTGAGCGGGAAACCGACAACGCCAGCTTGTTGCGTTGCTGACCGTCCCACTGCAACGACCTTTCCCTGCCCCTCCCATCCGGGCAGCGCATCAACGGTCACGCGCACGTCCTGTACTGCTTCGAAATATTGGACATCAACTTCATCGACGGTCGCTGAGACCCCAAGAGCGTGGAGATCGGCAAGGCGGAGGAGGACGCTCCCTGTCCCCACCGGAGCTCCTTCAGTGACGATGACTTCCGTGACGATCCCGTCGAGTGGAGCCAGGACATACTTTTCGGCCAGGCGTGCGGTCGCTTCACGATCGGCGTCAGCAGCTTCGCGCCGCTGCTGTTCGGCACGGAGCCGAACGTCGAGCGGCGCCTCGCTTGCCTCGGCCTGCGCCAGAGCTGCCTCGGCTTGGCGAAGTTGCTGTTCTGCCTGCTTCTGACGTGCTTTCAGTGACGTGTCATCGAGAACGGCCACGATATCCCCGGCGAGGACCATGTCGCCGAGTGTGACGGGGAGGATTTGGACGCGCGTGTCGAACGTCGCACGAACTGAGACCGTGCGCAGCGAGATGATTCGTCCGGGAACTTCGAGCGAGCCGGTCAGGTCGCCACGTCGTACTGTCCAGAGTGTCTCGCTGGGGCGGCGCACCCACCATGCAAGCACGATCACCGCGAACACGAGGAGGCCGAGCGCCAACAGAATCAGCCACCAGCGACGCTTATTCATAGCGCAGAACCTCGACAGGGCGCAGGCGAGTGGCGACGACCGCTGGGACGATGGCGGCGAACGCAGCACTGAGAATCGCAGTTCCCGCGGCAAGCACAAGTAGCCATCGGTCCAGGTGCGGCGGAATAAAGAAGAGTTGTGCGCTCACAAAATGGAGGATAATCCATCCCATGCTGAGGCCAAGCGCTCCTGCGAGCAGTGTGCCGCTGGCAACGATGACGAATGCCTGGGTGAAAAGCATCGCGAAGAGGCTGCCTCTCACTGTCCCGATGGTACGCAAAACGCCAAACTCCCGTCGGCGTTCAGTCACGTCGAGGAGGAGCGCGTTCGCGACGCCAAAGAGAGCTGCCGCTCCTACGACAAGGACAACAGTGCGTGCCAGTACGGTCAGAACAGCCAGGACACGCTCGGTTGCTGCACGGTCCTCGGCCATCAGCAGCGTCATTGGTCGAACTGCCCGCTCCCGTCGCTCGAGCGCGTCCAGGGCGGTTGCCGCAACGGCGGAAGGCGCACTCCAGAAGCGGATAGCGTAGAGTGCCGTTCGGCCGTCGCGGCCGAGGAGGAGTGCAAGTTCGTCACGATCGATGAAAACTTTGCCTAGCGCAGTTGCTCCAAGATAGGTGCTCTCATCGTCCACAATGCCGACCACGCGGACGGGTACACGTCGTGCTCCGAGATCGAGTGCGAGCACATCGTTGACGCGAGCACCGATCCGTGCGGCGAGATTGCTCGTGAGAACTACCGCGGGCGGTTGTGATGCAGTGAGCCACGAGCCAGCGATGAGGCGTGGCTGATACACGGCCGTCGAGCGTGGGAGTCCCCAGACGTCGGTCCGTATGGAGCCGAGCGCTCCTTGCGTCATGCTCCAAGGTTCTGCGTGCTGCACCGTGGGTGCTGCTTGAAGGCGTCGTGCATAGATGGGGGGCACTGGAGGGTTGGTCAGTAGCCAGGCATCGGCTTGGTAACGATTGTACAACTCATTGACTGTGACGCGGAGTGAGTGGTCAACAAGATGACTCGCGAAGAGCGCTGCCAGAGCGACTGCGCTCACCGCTGTTGCTAAACCGGTGCGCAAGGGCCGACGGAAGGGGTCACGCACGCTCATCCCCAGCAGGGGTGAGCGGTGCGCGAGCCACCGTGTCGGCTTCGTCAGCCAACGTGGCGGGGTAACGTGTTGCACCAGATGATCCCTGAGCAGCTGTGCGGCGGGTGTCCGAGTGCTTATGAGGAGAGGGAGCACAGCCCCGAGCAGTGCGATCCCTAGTCCTCCGGCAAAGGCGAGTAGCACTGTCGTCAGGGCAAGCGAAATGGGTGGGACGACGAGTCCGGCGAGGTGCGCAAGATAGGAGCTCAGCACGTGGCCGCCGAACAAACCCAGGAAGAGCCCAAGCAGGCTCCCGGCTGTACCGAGGACAACAAAGGGAACAAGGTACAGGACTGCGATTTGGAGGCGAATCGCTCCCAGCGCTCGGAGCGTGCCGAGGTGCGGGCGCTCCTCGGTGAGAAGTCCGACGCTCGTGTGCGCAACGATGAAGAAAGCAACGAGCGTTCCGAGCCCGGCAAAGGCCTGAAGGAGCAGCAGAAGGGTTCGAAGTTCGCGTGCGCCAAGAAACGATGTTGGGTCGCGCACCGTCCATCCATAGCTGGTGACGTGGCGCGCAGCGAGGAAGCGTCGGAGCTCACTGGCGACCTGCCCTGCGAGTGACGGTTCCATGACTTTGACGAGGAGCGTGTTAGCAGCATCTGTTCCCAGGATCTGGCGGACATCACGCTCGGGGAGGTAGGCCGTCACTTGGTTGAGCAGGGTGGCGTCGGGGCGGGCAGGGACCCAGGCAAAGCCGCTCACGCGAGCGTAGCGGATGGGATCGGCAGGATTGGCCTGTAGCGCGACGAGCGAGCCTTCTCGAACTCCGAGCAGACGTTGCGCCGAGACATCGAGCACCAGTTCACCGTGCTCTGGCCAACGTCCTGAGACGAGCTGCGGCCGGTCAAGCCGGAACTCCGAGAACCGATCGATGCCGACGAGACGGACCGGGAGCCAGCGATCACCGGCCGAGAGGCGACTGGTCTGCACGGTGCGAGCTTCCGCGAGCTGAACGCCTGGTCGTCGAGCGAGTGTCGCGAGCATTCCAGGTGTGAGGCCGGGGATACTCGCGACGATGTCCGGTTGACCGGTATCGGCGTAGGTTCGCCGTTGGGCCTCAACCAGTGCGAGGCCTGTTGTGTGGATGGCGACGAGCGTAAAGACCGCGAGCGTGATGCTCGCGGTTGCGAGTAGCGTGCGGATTCGCCGGATTGTAAGTGTGCGGAGAGCAAAGCGGAGTGTGAGAGCGAGCTGCATGACCGTCACCCGTTCACTCATCGGCAGATTGTACGACGTGTCCGACTGGAGACATGGGACAGAGGTGCCGCGTTGCAGAGCCGGTCTCAAGTGGCCATGCGACGATTGCTGACGCGACCGTAGTGCGGCCTGGGAACTTGACAGTTTATCGCTTGCGAACCTCGCAGGCTAAAGTACAATACCACACACGGCGTGCCGAATCCGACACGCGAGGGGCGTGTACGGGGAAAAAGAGGAGGAGAAGGAATGAATGAATTGGAGCGGCTTCAGGCAGAAATAAGAGCCGGGCAGGTGACGAGGCGCGAGGTGCTCCGGCGGGCGGCGGCGCTCGGTCTTACCACGCCAGCGATCGCTTCACTCCTCGCCGCCTGTGCGGGTGGTCAGCAGGCAACACCAACCACTGCGCCAGCGGCACAGACTCCAACTGCGGCAGCCACGCCAACACAGGCGGGGGCCACACCAGCGGCTCAAGCGACGCCGAGCCCGGCTGCGCAGCGCGGGGGCGGAGGCACGCTGCGGCTTCTTTGGTGGCAAGCACCAACCATCCTGAATCCGCATCTTGCACAAGGGACAAAGGATTTCGATGCGTCAAACGTCGTCTTCGAGGCGCTCGCCTACTTTGATGCTGAGGATAATCTGGTGCCACGGCTGGCGGAGGAGATTCCATCCGTTGAGAAGGGGACGCTCGATCCAGAGGGACGCTGGGTCATCTGGAAGTTGCGCAAGAATGTGAAGTGGCATGATGGCGAGCCGTTTACTGCGAAGGATGTGAAGTTCACGTGGGAGTACATCACCGACGAAAAGACAACAGCCACGACCATCGGATCCTACCGTGCGATCGAGAGTGTGGAGATCGTCGATGACTACACGGTCAAGGTGAATTTCAAGCAGCCGAATCCGGCGTGGTTTGAAGCGTTTGTTGGTAGTTTCGGCTTGATCTTACCCGAGCATATTTTGCGTGACTTCAAGGGCGAGAAGGCACGGAATGCGGAATTCAACCTCAAGCCGATCGGCACCGGGCCGTACAAGGTGGTCGAGTTCAAGCCGGGTGACGTCGTTCTCTACGAGATCAATCAAGACTATTGGCAGGAGGGTAAGCCGTATTTCGACCGCGTTGAGTTAAAGGGCGGCGGCGATGCGACGAGTGCCGCTCGTGCTGTTCTCCAAACGGGTGAGGTAGACTGGGCGTGGAATCTGCAAGTAGAAGCTCAGGTGCTCCTGCAGCTTGAAAAGGCCGGTCAGGGAACGCTGGTGATTACGCCTGGTCCAAGCACGGAACGCATTATGGTCAACTTTGCCGACCCGAACACCGAAAAGGACGGTGCGCGGGCGGAGCCGGACGTGCCGCACCCGTTTTTGACTAATAAGAACATACGGCAAGCGATCGCGCTCTCGATCCGGCGTGACGTTATAGCGAACCAGCTGTATGGCCCGGGAGGTGAGGCAGCGTCGAATAACCTGAACGCCCCTGCACGCTTCAAGCATCCGGACCTCAAGTGGGAGTTCAATTTGGATAAGGCCGCTCAACTGTTGGACGAGGCGGGAGCCAAGGACTCGAACGGCGACGGAGTGCGCGAGTATAACGGCAAGCCACTCCAGATCCTCTACCAGACGTCAATCAACTCGATCCGGCAGCGAACACAGGAGATCGTCAAGGCGGAGCTGGAGAAGATCGGTTTCAAAGTTGAGCTCAAGTCGATCGATGCCTCCGTCTTCTTCTCTTCCGATCCCGGCAATCCTGACACCTACGGACACTTCTATGCTGACATCGAGATGTACACGAATGGGCCCTCCAATCCGTTCCCGCTGAATTGGGCTCGCCGTTATCACTCTACCGAAGTTGCTCGCAAGGCGAACAACTGGGCTGGCGTCAACATTACCCGGTACCAGAATCCCGAGATGGACAAAATTCTGGATCAGCTTGCGACGGAGATGGATCCCGAGAAGCAGACAGAATTGTTCCGTCAGGTCAACCGGATAAGCGTGACCGACGTTGTCGAGATTCCCATCGTGCACCGAACGAGCGTCTCAGCTGCCTCCAAGACGCTCACTGGTTACAAGCCCTCAACGTGGGCGTCTGATTTGTGGGACATCGGCGACTGGCGTCGCGCGTAGGAGCGGTCGTCGGGAAACGCGAGACCGGGTCGGGAGAACCGACCCGGTTCTGTATTTAGCGGCGGAGCACGGTATTCATGACGATGCGTCCGTCACGCAACTCGATCAGCCGCTGTGCACGTTGGGCAACGCCTTGGTCGTGAGTTACCATGAGGAGTGCTGTGCCACCGTGCCACGCCTGCGTAAAAAGTTCCAAAACCGCTGCGCCACTCGCGCTGTCGAGATTACCGGTCGGTTCGTCCGCGAGGAGGAGTCGTGGCTGATTAGCCAGCGCTCGCGCGATTGCGACCCGCTGCTGTTCACCGCCCGAGAGCTCACTCGGGAAGCGATGTGCAGCGTGCGCCAGTCCAACCCGATGAAGCAATTCTGTAGCGCGCTGCCGTGCTTGGGCTCTGCCGGCCAGGATGAGTGGAAGTTGAACATTTTCTAGTGCGGTGAGTGTGGGAAGGAGTTGGAAGAACTGGAAGACGAAGCCAACGTGTGTCCGTCGCCAGCGTGCGAGGGCTTCCTCGTCAAGCGTGGCAAGATCTATCCCGTCAACCAGGACACGGCCACTCGTCGGCCGATCCAGACCGGCGACCAGGTTCAGGAGCGTCGACTTGCCGCACCCCGATGGCCCGACGATTGCCACCCACTCTCCTGGCCAGATCTCAAGCGTGACGTTGTGCAGTGCCGTCACCTCGCGCTGCCCATCGCGGTAAACCTTGGTCACTTCTTGAAGCTGCACCAGTGGGGTGAGAAGCATCTGCGAACCCCTGACCGGGCTATCGGCGGAGCAGGTTGGCGATAGCAAGAAGTACACCGGCCCCGACCAGTGCGACGAGCAGGCTCCCGACAAACCCTGCTGGCCCGCGGAGGCCGAGCAAATGGAAGAGATAGCCACCAATGACGGCGCCGACGAGTCCGACTGCAACGTTTCCGAGGCATCCAAATCCGCGGCCGCGTGTCAAAAGCCCGG
>DAOTWO010000017.1:0-6979 GCA_034435855.1 Thermomicrobium sp.
CGCTGCCAGAGCATGACTCGCCCATCTTCTACTGCCACCACCGCTGGCCGAAGCGCCAAGTTGTAGTTACTCGCCATCGCCAAGCAGTATGCCCCCGCGACGGGCACGACGACGAGATCACCACGTTGGGGAGTGGGAAGCCAGGCCTCCCAGACAAGCACATCGCCCGACTCGCAATACTTCCCCACGACCGTCACTTGTTCTGCGGAACGCTCTGTGAACGTTCCAGGAAGCACCACGTAACGTGCCCCATACAGCGCCGGGCGAATGTTGTCCGCCATCCCGCCGTCCACCGCCACATAGGTACGGACTCCTGGGATGCGTTTGACCGTCCCCACCCGATACAGCGCAAGGCCGGCACGTGCTACCAGCGAACGTCCAGGCTCAAGGAAAAGCCGAGGGAGCGGAAGATCCCACGTACGTGCTGCCGCTTGTACCCATTCCGCCAGCATCGCGGCTGCCTGGGTAAGATCAAGCACGGGATCGTCAGGGGTGTAGGGGACACCAAGCCCCCCACCCGGCGAGAACTCTCTTGGGACGACTCCATACCGGTCACGCATTCGCGCGGCAAAAACGAACGCCCGCTCGATTGCTTCTCGGTACGGGGCGAGATCAAAGATTTGTGACCCGATGTGCAGGTGGTAGCCAAGAAGCCGGAGCGCTGAGCACGACTGGCAGAAGGACACAGCCCGCTCGGCATCGCCAGTTTCGATTGGGAGTCCAAACTTCGAGTCCAGCTGTCCGGTCCGTCGGTACGCATGCGTGTCGTGTGGCTCCACACCAGGATTGAGGCGAAGCCAGACCGAAGCAGTCTTGCCCTCGCGTGTGGCCATCGCCGCGAGGAGCTCCAACTCGTCGAGGTTATCGATCACGAACCGTCCTACACCAATGCGGAGGGCGAATTCCAGCTCTGACTCGAGTTTATTGTTTCCGTGAAATACCAGTCTTTCGCCCGGAACCCCTGCGTAATGGGCCATGAAAAGCTCGCCATCCGAGACACAGTCAATCCCAAGTCCCTCCTGCGCGAGCAATTGGAAGAGTGCCACTGAGGCGTACGCCTTCGCCGCATAAATGAGCGACGCTTCTCCAGCATACTGCGCCAGCCCTCGTCGAAAGGCAGCACAGGCAGCCCGAATCGTGGCAACGTCGTAGACATACAGCGGCGTGCCAAATTCGCTAGCGAGCTCGGCCAGGGGACGACCACCTACCGAGAGCTGGCCGTTGGCATCCATTCTTGCCGTATCCGGCAAGACCCGCACCAGTTCGGTGTCGAACTCGCGCATTCTCCGTCCTTCGCGCCACAGTGGGCACGGCGGTGAGTATAGTTGGCAAATCAGAGGCGCGCCAAGAGAAACAGCGCGTCAACGGCAAGGAAGTTCCTGAACAATGCCTGAGACAATTCTGACTGTCGACAACGTGAGCAAACACTACGGGGCAGACGAGCTGTTCCGGGACGTACGCTTCCATTTGCTGGAGCGCGATCGCGTCGCCCTTGTCGGTCCGAACGGTGCGGGGAAGAGTACGCTCCTCCGTATTGTCGCAGGCCTGGAGCAACCCGACAGCGGCCGGATCATCGCCCAGCGCGGACTCCGTATTGGGTACTTACCACAAGAATCAGCGGTACCGAGCGATCGTAGTGTCCTCGAGGCAGCGCTTGATGCCCTTTCACACGTCCGTGCCCTCGGGGAGGAACTCGCCTCCCTCGCAGCGGCCCTTGCGACCGTGCACGACCCGGCTGAGCAAGCTCGTCTCTTGACCACGTACGAGCGTGTCAGCACACGCTTCGAGGCCGCGGGAGGGTACGACCTCGATGTTCGCACCCGACAGGTACTTGCCGGCCTCGGCTTTCGCGACGAGGAACTTCTCCAGCCGGTCGAACAGCTCAGCGGTGGTCAACGGACGCGGCTTGCGCTCGCCCGTGCCTTACTTGCTGACCCAGATCTCTTGCTCCTCGACGAGCCGACCAATCATCTTGATCTTGAAGCGCTCAGTTGGCTCGAGCGCTTCCTGCAGCGATTCCGCGGCACCGTCTTGGTCGTCGCTCATGACCGCTATTTCCTTGATCAGGTCACGACGCGGACACTGGAATTGCATTTCGGTCGTCTCGAGGAGTATCCAGGAAATTATTCTCAGTATCTCATGCTCCGGGCACAACGCTTTGCAGAACGGCTCGCTGCCTATGAAGCGCAGCAGGAGTACATCCGGAAGGAAGAGGCCTTTATTCAGCGCTACCGCGCTGGCCAGCGCGCCCGTGAGGCTCGCGGTCGAGCAACCAAACTGACGCGATTAGAACGACTCGAACGCCCGCGCGAAATCGAACGCCTCCAACTGAGGCTGACACAGGGTGGGCAGAGTGGGCGAACAATCCTTACGACGACTCCTCTCGTGATCGGTTACCCCAGCCGCGAGCTCTTTCGGACTCCTGAGCTCGTTGTCCAGCGCGGGGAGCGTATCGCAATCATCGGCCCAAACGGAGTCGGCAAGACGACATTCCTTCGCACGCTGCTCGGCCAACTCCCTCCACGTGCCGGGACGATCCGCTTCGGCCAAGGTGTCAAGCCTGCCTACCTTGCGCAAGAGCCGCGTTTCGACGAAGAGCAAACCGTCCTCGAGACACTTCTGCGCCGGCATGCCCTGAGCGAACGTGAGGCCAGGAACTTCGCTGCGCGCTTCCTCTTCGGGGGCGATGAGGTGTTCAAGCCGGTCAGCGCACTGAGCGGGGGTGAAAGGCGACGTCTTGCGCTTGCACTGTTGGCACTCGAACGGGCCAATGTTCTCCTCCTCGACGAGCCAACGAACCATCTTGATCTTCCAAGCCGCGAAGCGCTCGAGGCCGTGCTGGCTGACTTCGAGGGCACGATCCTCTTTGTCTCCCACGACCGCTATCTCATTGATCGCCTCGCGACGACCGTCTGGGCCATCGAGGGCAACGAGCTCGTTGTCTCCCTTGGCAATTTCACTGAGTACCAGCGCCGCCGCACGGCGGAGCGCCCGGAACTACCTCGCGCAGCAACGCTCGACCATGGACGCAGTGCCCCTCCACGCGCATCATCCCGCCGCTCACCACGGCAAGTCGAGCGTGAACTCGCCCAGGTAGAGCAGATGATCGAGGAACTGGAGGAACGAGCTCAACAACTCGCCGAGGACCTTGACGAAGCCACCGCGCGTCAGGACGTTGAGGCGATCACCGAACTTGGTGCAGCGTACGAGACCGTGATGCGAGAACTGGAACAGGCCTACGCGCGCTGGGAGATGCTCCAAGAAGAACTCGCGGGGTTGCGCGTTGGAGGCTGAAAGTGCGGCGCCCATATGTGATCGGACTTACCGGGAACATCGCTTGCGGGAAGTCGCTCGTCCTGCGAGAACTTGCTGCCTTGGGAGCCGAAACAATCGATGCCGACCAGGTCGCCCGCGAAGTAACGACTCCTGGCAGCCCTGTCCTTGCAGCGATTACCGAGACGTTCGGACAAGACGTGCTCCGTCCTGATGGCACGCTTGACCGGCGTGCACTGGGCGCAATCGTCTTCCGTGACCCTGAGGCGCTCCGCCGCCTGGAAGCCATCACCCATCCGGTTATCGTCGCTGAGATCCGCCGCCGAGTGGCCGAAAGCAACCGCCCTGTCGTTGTTATCGACGCAATCAAACTGTTCGAATCGAGTCTAGCCAGCGATTGCGACGAAGTGTGGGTAGTGACGTGCCGACCGGACCAGCAGTTGGCACGCTTGATGGCTCGCGACGCGTTGAGCGAAGAGGAAGCCCTGGCCAGGATCCGGGCCCAACCCCCGCAAGAAGAGAAGATCGCCCGCGCAGACCACATCATCGATAATAGCGGATCGATTGAGGCAACTCGACAGCAGGTGCAGACGCTCTGGCACGAGGTGCTCGCCAAGCTCGGTGAAACGGGCAGTCCAGTGCTTGCTCGTTCCTCTCCGTCCTCCTACACTGCCAACACTCGTCACGAAGGCGAACGTGGGGAAGGCATGCGGGATGAGGACACGCAAACCAACATTGACGCCGGCGGAGGCACGAGCTCTTCACGCTGAGGCACTGGTCATCGATTCGCAGCAACCTCCGATTACAACTGGAGCCCTCTTCACCCCCCGCATGCGTCAGCTCGTCGCGGAATATGCACGGATGGGTCGTACCCGAGCGGAAGTCCAACCACACCTCGAAGCAATGGTCGTGCGGGAACTTCGGGAGTCACCCGAGGCGCGCCGCGCCTATCTTGATCTCTGGGAGCGCTCCGGCGTCACCGTTGCCTGTGGTACCTTCTCCGGCCCAGGTCCGATCAGCCAGGCTTTTGAGCAAGCCGTCCGGCGCATCAGCCAGGTTCATGCCATTGTCGACATCCTTGACGAGCACTTGGTCCTTGTCCGCAAGGCAGCTGACATCGAACGAGCGCACCACCAACGGAAACACGGAATCGTGATTGACTTTCAGGATACGCTCGCCTTCGGTGACGATCTTGACCGTATCGAGCTGTTTCATCATCTCGGCCTGCGAATGGTGCAGTTAACCTACAACTTGCAGAACCTTGTCGGTGACGGCTGCACCGAACGGTACCAAGGCGGTTTGACAACGTTCGGGCTGGAAGTGGTCCGCCGCCTCAACGAGCTCCGCATCTTGATCGATATCAGTCATTGCAGCGAACAGGTGGGCTGGGACGCACTTGCTGTTTCGACAGCACCGGTCGTCGTGTCACACTCTGCCGCTAAGGCACTTTCCGATCATCCCCGTGCGAAATCGGATGAGTTGGCACGAGCGGTTGCCGAACGTGGGGGATACTTTGGGGTCGTTGTTGTACCAGGCTTTATCAGCCGGCGACCCCATGCCACGCTGGAGGACTTCGTTCGGCACGTTGAGCACCTTGTGAACGTCTGCGGGATCGACCACGTTGGCATCGGCACGGACAAGATTGGCCCACCAAGTTCCCGTACTGGTTCGCTGATCGAGTTTCCGCCCGAAATGCCAGCTGCTCCACCGGGCACATTCGACTGGACGGGATTCCGCCCGGAGGAACATCGCCTGACGCCGGACTTCCGCCTCGAGGGATACGAGACGTTCGCCGATTGGCCAAACCTGACGGTCGCTCTAGCTCAGGCCGGCTTCACAGAAGAAGAGCTGCGGAAGCTCCTTGGGCTCAACTTCCTCCGTGTCTTCCGTGACGTCGTCGGCTGAGTCGTTACCGTCTGATGATAGGATTGCTGCGAGCGGAAGAGCGCGAACCGGTTGGTCGTTCCGCGCGGTACCTGCTCCTTCAACTTGACCCACGGGCTTGACGCGAAAAGACGGAGGTTGATCGTGGAGGCGTCAATTCGTCTCGGCCGTATCCGAGGGATTGAAATCGGTGTCCATTATAGCTGGCTTCTCGTCTTTGCACTGCTCACCTATTCGCTCGCTGTCGGCGTCTTCCCGAGCTGGTATCCCGGTTGGGAACCAGGGACCTACTGGGCAATAGGAGCGCTTTCGAGCCTGCTCCTCTTTGCATCGGTCTTAGCTCATGAACTCGGGCATTCCCTGGTCGCGCAGGCACGCGGCATTCCGGTAGTGAGCATCGTGCTCTTCATCTTCGGTGGTGTTGCCCAGCTGGCGGATGAGGCACGCCGGGCCCGCGATGAGTTTCTGATTGCTGTGGCTGGTCCTGCCGTGAGTGTGGTCATCGGGGTCATCTCTCTCGTACTCTGGCCGTTCGTTGATGATTTCAATCAGCCACTCGGAGCTGTCTTGGAGTATCTCGGCTGGGCCAATCTCATCCTTGTCGCCTTTAACTCGATCCCTGCATATCCACTTGACGGCGGCCGTGTGCTCCGCGCGCTTCTCTGGGGCACACTGCGCAACGTCCTGCGTGCCACTCGCATCGCAGCTGGGATCGGCGTCGCCATCGGGTTCCTGTTCATGGCCGGTGGACTCTTCCTCGTCTTCCGGTCGCCGCTCTCTGGCATCTGGCTCATTGCGATCGGCTGGTTTTTGCAGAATGCTGCCCAGCAGTCTTACCAGCAGCTGATAATCCGACGCTTCTTTGAGGGAGTGCGCGTTGGCCAACTCATGGAGCCGGAGCCACCGACCATCAGCCCTGACCTCACAGTCGACGAGCTTGTGGACGCGCTGCTCGTCCACAACGTCCGTTGCTTTCCGGTCGTGGAGAACGGTCGCCTTGTTGGCATTGTGACACTCACCGACGTGCGCCATGTCCCACGGCACGAATGGGCAAGCCATCGTGTGCGCGATCTCATGACGCCACGGGAGCGCCTAATCACCGCTTCACCTGACGATGATCTCGAGCGTGTGCTGCGTCTCATGGCCGGGCACGAGATCCACCAGATTCCTGTTGTTGAGGATGGTCGCCTGCTCGGGCTTTTGACACGCAACGCCTTGCTGCGTTTCCTACAGCTGCGGCAAGAACTGGCACGAACCCCGGACGAAGTCGCGGCGATCTACGCAGAGCAACGCAGAGAACGACGCGTCTCCTAAATCACGGTGCTTCGAGCAGATCGACAAGATCGACCGGCACAGTTTCAACACGCCCGTCGCGCTCGACAAGGACTGCTCCAAAGGCAAGCCCTTCAAGACACCGCGCGAGGAACGGGAGGCTGCGCACGTGCGCGATACCGGGCCCGGCTGGAATCCGGAGGTGGACAGGCATCCCGACGGAGAGCGGAACCGGTTGCAGCGACCGTCCATGGAGTCCACGCGAAGGGGTGAAGCACACTGGTCGATCGAGACCGATACTTTCACCATGGAGCAGCGCAGCCCAGCGTCCAGTGCGCTCACGGAACGCCTCGAAGAACGGGTCAGCGAGCGCGATCCGACCGAAGCCCTCCATGACCAGGATGCCAAACGGCAGAGGCCAGTCCCCACGCAAACCTGTCAGTGCCCGACGCACCTGGGCAAGATCCCTGAAGAAAGGTTCGAGCGCACTCACGGAGAGGCTCCCGACGATGACACCAGCTGCGCCGATGTCCAGCAATCGGCGCAGGAC
>DAOTWO010000018.1:0-3630 GCA_034435855.1 Thermomicrobium sp.
CTCGGCGACGCGCTCGTAGAACTCCTTCAACGACATGTGCCGGCCCTCGCCAGCATGCGGGTATTCGAGGATGTAGTCCTTGATGATCATCGGGAGTTGAGCAGCTAGGTCCTTGGCTTCACCACCAGCCAGTCGCTCGGCCAGTGTCTCGAGGACGGCACGCGTCACCCGTTCGGCTTCGCCCCGCGAGGCGAGCCGTGCTCGATGTTGCACCTTGCCGATAAACTCGTCGAACTGCATCGGTGGTCCCTCCCCGTGATTCCGGTCGCGACGCTTCCAGCATGCGACAGAACAGCGCTCCACGCAAGAGGCGAGAGGATCGAGGTCGATCTCGTTTCGCCCAGAAGCGGGTGAGTCTCGTGGGACGCCACTGCGGTCCCTGACATGGTCGCCCTTCGGAAATGAAGAGTTCGGTCGTCTGGGAGCGGTGCATTGTACCGCGCCTTGGACTGCACGTGATCCGTGCGTCGCCTCCCAAGAGAGCGACTGCACGACGCGAGTGGGTTCCTTGGTCGACCGGTATCCTGGTGAGCCGTTCCGTTGCACAGGGAGTCAGGCGAGAGCAGAAGCGATCGCATGTGGCAGCTGGTCCGGAGTCGTTATGATCACCAGCGTGCTTCTGGGGGAGACCAACAATGTTCTTGCTGTCCTCACTCTGGTGCAGCCTCGCGATAATGCTGGGGGAAGAGATCCACGGCTCTTCGATCATCCTCCGTCCGTGTGTGCTGTGAGCGTCTGTTCTGATGCTTTACTCCGCGAGGCGGTAAACGCGCTGGGCGTTCCCGCCAAAGATTGCTGCCCGTGCCGCCTCGCTCAGTGCGGCCGTGAGTGTCTGGTAGGTGCGGAAGGTTGTCAAATAGTCGGCGGCTAACGTCGCGACTGGCCAGTCGCTTCCCCAGAGAAGTCGGCTGGGGCCGAAATACTCGAGCGCGAATTCGACGACCGGTCGGATTGCCTCGGCCGTCGGGTTCGGTCCGGCCTCCGTGAGGAGCCCAGAGAGCTTGCACCAGACGTTCGGATACGGGATCAGGGCGGCCATCCGCTCACGCCACTGCGCAAGGTCACCACTTGCAATCGGCGGCTTGGCGAGGTGATCGACGACCATGGTCAGGGTTGGAAAGCGCTCGGCGAGGCGTGGGACATGTGGCAGGTGCTGGACGCGAACCAGGAGATCGAGTGTCAATCCCCGCTCGGCGACAGTAGCGATGCCGCGCTGGACAGAAGATGAGGCGAGCCAGTCAGGATCAGGCACGTTCTCGGCGGTCGCTCGGACGCCACGGAAGGCCGGATGCTGCTGATACCGGTCGAGCTGCTCACCAACATCGGGTGCTTCGAGGTCAACCCAACCGACAACGGCGACAATCCAGGGATACCGCTCTGCAAGGGAAAACCACCACTCATGATCCCACGCCGAACGTGCCGCCTGGACGATGATGATCTGGTCAACACCAGCTGCTTGGCGGTGGGGATCGAGGTCTTCGGGGCCAAAACTGCGCCGGAGTGGACGGAGTTGTTCTTCAAGTTCTGGGGTCATCCAGTAGAGGTCAGATTGTTCGATGTCCCAGAAGTGAACGTGCGTATCGATAACTGGAGTTGTACCAATCGGCATTTTGCCCGCCTCACTTTCCGGTTGTGCTGACCAGCTGTCCAGTCTGGGGATCGTAGGGAAGTGGCGGGACGGTCGCGAGTTCTTCCCAGACGATGTCGGGGATGGGCCAAGTCGCGAGTCGCAGCGTGTCTTCGACCCGCTCTGGCCGGCTCATGCCGACGATAGTGGCGGCGATCCGCGGGTCGCGCAAAGAGAACTGCAGGGCCGCGGCAGCGAACGGCACGCCGTGACGAGCGCAGATCTCTTCCAGTTGCCGTGCACGCTCGAGTTCCTCCGGATGTGCCTGCCGATAGGCGTAGCGCGGGTAAGCGGCTGGTCCCTTGGCCAAGAGGCCGCTTCCGTAGGGGGCTGCATTCACCACCGCTACGCCGAGCTCGTTTGCTCGCTGGATCAGCGGTTCTGCAGTACGGTTCAATAAGGTATATCGATTGTGGGTAATCACTACCTCAAAGAGGCCGGTCTCGATATAGGCCAGGAGCATATCGATCGGCCCGGCAGCAACGCCAATGTGCTCGATCAGTCCGGCATCGCGCAAAGCGAGCAGCATCCGAACTGGCCCCTCTGGTGCCAGTGCTTCTGAGACGGTGAGACCAGCATGCTCTGGATCGTGAAAGTAGACGAGCTGCAGCTTTTGAAGGCCGAGCAGCTTTAGGCTGCGCTCGACTGACCGACGGACTTGCCGCGCGTCAAAACGACCGGTCGCAAGATCCCGATCGGCCTTGGTGGCGAGGACGTAGCCGGGTGGAAGTCCACCGAGCTCGCGGAGGACAAGGCCGATCCGGCGCTCGCTCTCCCCGTCGCCATACGCTGCAGCGGTGTCCAAGAAGGTAATCGGGCTATAGAAGATCGCACGGAGAGTGGCCAGCGCCTGCTCTTCGGGGACGGAGTAGCCGAAGGTCTCCGGCATATCGCCCAGTGGTGCACATCCGGCGCAGACGATGCTCACCTCGAGCCCAGTGCGTCCAAGGATACGGCGGGGTAGTGCCGTACTCATCGGGAGGCCTCCTGCCCTGTAGCCGGGCCGGAGCGGTGCTGTGGCCAGTCGAGGTCGAAGACCAGCTCCATCGGTGCCCACCATTCATCCGGGTTCGCTTCCGGCGCACGTTCCTGGAGTGTTGCCATCAAGCGGTTCCACTCAGCGGAGACGGGATCCTCGTTGACACGTGGGAAATCACGCGCCAAGTCGAAGGTGTCGTCTGTCTCGATATACATGAAGAGGCGCCGGCCGCGCAGAAAGATGCGCATGGTATGGATGCCCACCTCGCGGATGCGAGCGCAGACCTGAGGCCAGACTGCCTGGTGATACTGAATGTAGGCGGCGATCGCGTCTGGGTCGTCGCGGAGACAGAGTGTGAGGCCGTAGCACTTCATGGCTCACGACTCCTCTCCTTACTGCGCCAGCCAGCCGCCGTCGACAACCAGGATGCTGCCGGTGACGGCTGCTGCCTCGTCGGAGGCGAGGTAGAGCGCGGCGGCAGCCACTTCTTCCGGTCGAACCAGCCTTCCCATGGGTTGCCGGGCTTCCAGCGCACGTCGGGCAGCCAGAGGATCCAGCTCGCGAGCCACGAGTCGCTCGACCCACGGGGTGTCAACTGTACCGGGACAGATGCAGTTGCAACGGATGCCATCTTTCACGTAGGCGATGGCGATCTGCTTGGTGAGTGTGACGACCGCGCCCTTGCTCGCACAGTAGGCAGCGCGCTTCGGGATACCGATGAGGCCAGCTACTGAGCCAATGTTGATGATGACGCCAGAGCGACGGGCCAGCATGCTCGGCAGCGCATACTTGCAGCACAGGAAAACCCCGCGCACGTTAACTGCGAAGACTTGCTCCCATTCCTCCAACTCGGTCTCGACGATGTCCTTGGTCGTGCCGATGCCGGCGTTATTGACCAAGATATCGATGCGGCCGAAACGGGCGAGGACACTGTCCATAAGGGCACGGACGCTTGTCTCATCACGCACGTCCACCTGGTAGGGGACGATGCGATCCGGTGCGAGGAGGGCAGTTGCCTCGGCGG
>DAOTWO010000019.1:0-2332 GCA_034435855.1 Thermomicrobium sp.
GGCGTCCATCACCGCATGCGCAAACGCGTCATTGTTGAAGTAGACGTAACCTGGATGATCGGCACACCGCTGGAGTCGCCCGGCAAGCAGGTCGATCTCCTCATCAGTCAACCCGATGTCGTAGAGGCCACTGTGCACGCGCACGTAACAGAGCGGCCCCACATGCGGGAAGTCCTCGGGGGTCGGATGCACTCCACCGTACGCATAGACAACGGTCCCGCCTGCACTGGCAATCACTTCAGCAACAGCGGGAACAAACCAACTCGGATGCCGGAACTCAAAGGCGAACGATTGGCCGGCCGGTAAGAGTTCTAAGAACGCTCGGAGACGTTCCAGATCGCACGTGAACCCAGGTGGCAGCTGGAAGAGCAACGGGCCGAGGGCCGAGCCCAGACCAGCGATCGCTTCCTGAAATCGGCGGAACTCCTCGGCAGCATCGACGAGCCGCCGCAGATGCGTGATCGTGCGCGGTGCCTTCACGGCAAAGACAAAGCCGGGCCGCTCAGCAGCCAGGCGCGCCCATTCCTCGAAGCGCTTGCGCGCCGGCAAGCGGTAGAACGTCACATTCAGCTCGACTGTGGCAAACTCCCGGAGATAGAACGAGAACCACTGCCATGGGGGAAGTTCAGGAGGATAGAAGCGCCCGCGCCAGTGGCGATACGACCATCCCGAGGTACCGACGAGCAACATGGGAGAAATCGCCTCCGCAAAATGTCACTGGTGGAAGGGTAACACGCCGAGCCGAGGGAGCAGCGCGGGGAGGGAAGAGCACCTTCATCTCCAGGTCATCGTTCCGGGCAAACTCGTCTATCTCGGCCCTATCCGTCGAGACTTGGCCCCGATCTACCAACGCTGGATGAACGACCTCGAGGTCTCTCGGACACTCACAGCACATTGGCGCGTCCCTTTCACAGTCGAGGACGAGCTCGAATGGTTCGAGCAGGCACGCCGCGACCCGACCCGCCGGGTCTTTACGATCTACGAACGGCCTGACGATCGACCAGTGGGCAACGCAGAGCTCTTTGGTATCGATTTCGCAGTCGGAAGTGCTGAGGTTGGAATTGTCATCGGTGAGCGGAGTGTCTGGGGAAGAGGATACGCGACTGAAGCCTTGACTCTCCTGCTGGACTTCGGATTCACGGCGCTCGGCTTGCATCATATCTGGCTTCGCTACTACGCCTCCAACAAGCGAGCTCGCGCGGTCTATGACCGGGTGGGCTTCCGGGAGGTTGGACGCCTACGGTAAGCGACACGGATTGGGCCATACCGTGATGACATTGTCATCATGGATATTCTGACGAGCGAGTTTCACAGTCCGGTGCTCGCGGAGAAACTCCATCTGCGGCACTCCCAGGAGTAAGCCCTTCGCGTTCTGCGTAGCCGCTTGCACCTCCTCGAATGAGGCTGCGCCCGAGAGCCCACAACATGCATCCTCCGTTCGGTCGGGACACTGCCGCCATCAGCGGAGGAATACGGCAAGCGATGCCCACCGGCCTACAGCGCCGGGACTCGATCCTTCCCCACTGCGACGTTCGTGATTGACGGTATACTGGAGACTGAACCCAGCCCCCGCGGGAGCACAGCCCACGGCGGTTTTGAGCTGGGAACGCTTCCGGGATGACCGGACGAATGTGAGGTGACCGGCGCGATGCTTGCAGCGAAGGTGTTTCGGCCCGCGCCGGACACCGACTCCGAGGAACAACTCTGGCTCGGCTGCCCAATGCTGAAGAAGGTGACCTTTCAAACCAAACGTGGGCGCAAACGTACCGTTTTGCGCTGTGCATTGGGTTATGCACTGAACTCGCCAGCAGCGGTCGATCGTTGCCGAGAGACTGTTGGCCCGCACCAGTGTTGGCAATGCCAGGAATCTCTCGAAGCACGGCTCATCCGTGACACGGAGTGAGACCGTCAGTGCACTCGGAGTCGGATTCCGGCACCTGTCGTGGACAGCGGTCGCCTGAAGGCTTTCAGGCGACCGCTCTGCTTGTCAAAGCGGTCGCAAGCTCCGACCCGCTGGGATAACCTTGGAGCATCTTCCCGTGCAGCACCTTCCTCTCATCGTCCTCGTTGAGCCTGAATGGCCAACCCGCTCGTACGTGCGAGCAGAACTGGAAGAACTCGGATACGACGTCTCGGTTCACGCGCAAGCGGCGGATGCCATCACGTATCTCGAACGTTGGGGACTCCGGCCGCACGTGATCGTCGTAGACTTGGCACAAGACGGACAGCAAGGAGAAGCGCTACGAACACTCTTGGAGCAGTATCCTGAGGCTGCGCTCATCCTCCTGGTCAGTCCACTACGAGCTGTACCACGCTGGCTGGAACAGCGGGC
>DAOTWO010000020.1:0-3302 GCA_034435855.1 Thermomicrobium sp.
CGCTCAATCGCCGTCACCGCACCACCAAGCGCTTCAATCGCCTCAATGAGCTCCCAGGCCCGCCGCTCCACCTCGTCCGTCAAGGCCTCAACAAAATAGGAGCCACCCAGCGGATCGGCCGTGTCCGCCACCCCCTCTCCTCTGCCAGGATCTGCTGTGTCCGTCGTGCGAGTGTGCCTGATTCTTCGGTTGGGCGCTCGATATCGCCTCCTCCATCGCAACCGTGACGATGTCCCTTCGCTGCTCGGGCGCCACTCATGGTGTCCGCAGTCTCAAGGGGCTGTAATACCCTGCTCGCTTGAGAGTCCGACGGGCGTAAGCATTGCTGCCCCGCGTGCAGAGGCGCGCAGTTCGCGGCGTCCACCGAGGCCAGGACACTGTTCCTGGTGACCGCACACCTGGGGGCGCGATCGGCCAGCCACCACTCCAGGGAGGCAACCACCCGGGCGGCCGGAAGCAGAAGGCGCAGCGGGCGACATCCCCGCGCACCTGTCCGCCCACCGTGTCTCTGCCCGCCGACCAGCCAGCGCGAGGCCAGCCAGCCTTGTGAGGAAAAACGCGGTACGCCGTTGGCCAGGGCACCCCTCCGCGACGACTGTGGCCAGAAGCCAGCGATCCTCCGTCACTCCCGGAAGCCCCATGGTCCAAACGCTCGGCGGCCATTGTCCGTTGGACCGAGTGGCGGTCGTTGTGCAGCGTCACCAAGTGGGGTGCTCCGAGACAAGCACGGGAAGGGGCCTCAACCGATCAGAGCAAACACCGTCCAGACATGGCCCCCATCCCCGGTTTGCGCCCAGGAGCCTCCTCTCCCGTTCACCGCCCGCAGGCGGCTAGCCGTAACGAGCACACGAGGGAGATCGGCCGAAACTTGCCGGCCCATGGTGGGCCGCCTGGGCGACGCGCCAACGCACGCTGGCCCGGGACATGTCAGGGTCGCGCCCCCGGGAGTAGCTGTGGGATCGGAGCGTTTCCCGTCCACCGAGGAGGCAAACCGAGAGCATACGTTGCAGAGGCGACACCGCAAACCACCGGCGCCGGTCGGCAGGAAACCACCCCTAGCGGAACACTCGCCAGAGCAGCTCAGTGACTGCTGCCCTCCGGCACTTCCACGAGCTCGGTCAGCACCCCATGGCAGGACTCGTGATGGATAAAGGCGACTGGGAGTCCATGCAACCCGATCACCGGCTCTCGGTGAATCAGCTGGAATCCCTGTGCCTCCAGCTGTGCCAGTGCCGTACGGATATGCCGGACGGCGTAGGCGACATGGTGAATTCCGCCACGCTTGGCCAGGAACCGCCCCAAGTCTGACTCCGGGTCCGTCGGCTCGAAGAGCTCGACGTGGCTTTCCCCGCCGTGGAAGAGTGCCACCCGCGTGTGCGGGAAATCCTTGACCCCGTCAAACGTGAGCCCCAGCTTCTTGTAGTCTTCGATCGCCCTCTCCAAGTTCCCCACCACGATCCCGATATGATGGATTCCAATCACCGGCACCGGTACCATGGATCAGTACTCCCCTCGACCGTCCAAGCGGCACGATACCGCCAGGATAGCACGGCTCGCCAGCAATTGGTATAGGACTCAACCGAAAGGGCGCCTATCGTCGCCCGGTGCCCGTGCGCCGCACCGGGACGTTAGCGACGAGGCGCTCGCCGCCTTCCCCGCGGACGATGCTGATCTCGATCCGGTCCGCGTCGATATCGAGGTGACGCGAGAGGATCTGGCACATCTCAGAGCGGATCGCCTCCAGGACGTCTGGTGTCACCTTGACGTGGTCATACACCAAGACTTCAACGAGACGCTGCTTCGCCACCTGCGCGCTGCCCCGCGGTGCTCGGCCTGATCCGCGACCGAAGAGTGTGTCCAACCAACCCATTCGCTAACCCTCCTCGCTCCTCAGGCTCGACCACCGAAGCCGAGCGCGCGCAGCATCCGTCGCCAGACCCCGTTGGGGACTTCGAGCGGCTGGAACGGGACGTCTTCACCCAGCAGCCGCGCTGCGATGTCGCGGAAGGCCTGCCCCGCTCGCGACTGCGGATCAAGCGCCACCGGCTCGCCGCGGTTGGTTGCCGTGACAATTGACTCGTCCGCCGGCACGACGCCAATAAGCGGAATGGCCAGGATCTCCAGCACGTCGTCGACCGAGAGCATATCCCCGCGTCGGACGAGCTCCGGGTCAATCCGATTGACAATCAGCCGCGGTGGTGGGAGCTCCGCCGCCTCTACCAGCCCAACGATCCGGTCGGCATCACGCACCGCTGAGACTTCCGGATTCGTCACCACCAACACCTCGTCGGCTCCGGCAATCGCGTTCCGGAAGCCGCGCTCGATACCAGCCGGAGAGTCAATCAGGACGAAGTCGAACTGCTGGCGGAGCTCGTCACACAGTTCCCGCATCTGCTCCGGCGAGACCGCTTCCTTATCCCGCGTCTGGGCTGCTGGGATCAAGGCCAGGTTGGAAAGTCGCTTGTCCCGGATCAGTGCTTGGCGCAGCCGACAGCGCCCCTCCACAACGTCGACAATGTCGTAGACGATCCGGTTCTCCAACCCCAGCACAATGTCCAGGTTCCGGAGGCCGATATCGGCATCGACGAGGACAACCGACTTGCCTCGGGCGGCCAGGGCTGCGCCGACATTGGCGGTCGTCGTCGTCTTGCCCACACCGCCTTTCCCCGACGTGATGGTAATCACCCGACCGTTGCGCTCCTGCTGCTCCTCCACCGCACCCCTCCTGCTGGCGCGTCTGTCTCAGCGTCGCTCGATTCGCCACGGTTCGATGACGATCTGCCCATCAGCCACGCGCGCGAGTGCTGGCGCATCGAGGTGCAGTGCACCCCGATCAGGCGCTCGCGCCACCAGGTTGGCGATGCGCAGCTGCATCGGCGCCAGCCGCAGCGCCGCGATGACTGCTTCGGTGTCTCCGGTGCGCCCGGCATGCACCGTGCCACGCACCACGCCCCACACCAGGACGTCACCACCAGCAACCACCAGCGCTCCCGGATTAACGTCACCGATCAGCACAAGGTGTCCAGCTGCTTCAACCGACATTCCCGAACGGAGTGTCCGCCGCACGTACGTGGCTTTTCCGTCCGTCTCCTCGTCACTCCCCGGGGCGATCAGCCGCAACCGCCGGACCGATTCGGCCCCCTCCGTCTTGTATCCCCAGCGAGCCAATCGCTCGCGATACTCGGCCGTCCCCGCGCTGATCGCCTGCACCCGCACACCGCGTGCATCCAGCACCTGCTGGAGTGCCACGATTTCGTCCAGCACCGGCTCGCGCTCGGTGAAATCGAGCGTCAGTGCGGCCC
>DAOTWO010000021.1:0-2145 GCA_034435855.1 Thermomicrobium sp.
TCTACCGGCGCTTGGGGGAGCGGATCGATTGGTTCCGCAATGTAGTTGGCGAACTGCAGCCGATCCTGACTCGGGTCAGCGAAGACATTCGGCGGCTCGCGGTCGCACCCGAGTCCGAGCGTCGTCGGGAGTTGAGGCACCTCCTCGAGGAGCTCGAGCGGGAACTCGCGCATCGCGAGGAGCAGGACCTCCTGCGGACATTGCTCGAACCGGATGCGGCAACGTCACAAGTGACTGGAGGGTCACCACCGGTCACGCTCTCTGAGCTTGAGCAAACGTTGTTCGCACTCCCAGCCGTTGCCGATGTCTTCCGCCGTCACCCGCGGATGGAACGGGTGTACCGCGTCTTGGACGATGCGGGCCAGGTGACTGTCACGCTGGACCGTCATACCTACGAGGAGCGTCGTGAGGAGTTGCGGTTTCTCACGTACGGTGTCAAGGTGCTTGAGACACTCTTGGAGCGCGCTCTTGGGGAACTCCCACCGCATCTCCTGCGGCTCACGGATGAGTCGGGGCGGGTCGGGTATTACCGTTTGGACGGTGACCGAGCGCTGCCGATCACGACCTTGCGTGAATTTCCTGAGGCGGTGACGGCCGCAGGGGCTTGGACAGAGACTGCCGTCCGCGCGGCGGAACAGGACTTTGCTGCGCGCTGTGCTGCTGAGCGTGAGCGTGAGGCGGCACGCGAGGCGCAGTTGTGGTCTGTGCACCGAAGTGCCCTGGAAGCCCAAGCGCGAGCGGTTCTGCGTGAGGCGGCGGCGATCGAGTCAGCCCTGGGGCGTGGTGCAATGATTCAGGACTTGGCGAAGCGAGGGTATCCGTGGGCGCCACTCCTCCGGCTGGTCCGGATTGACGGAGAGGATGCACGCGCCGTTCGCGAGCTCGTGCCCTCGCTCCGGCAACGATCACGCGAGCAGCTGGACGGGCGACTTGGTTACCTGACGCAGGTTGCCCAGGAGCTCGTGAGCCAACTGACCGCTCTGGCCTCGACAGACAGCGGTGCGGGGCGTGTGGCGAGGTGAAACGGGGCTGGGTGATGCCTGAGTGTTGGCTCAGGCATCGCGTGACAGGTGTCGGCGTGCTCGCCGAACACCGGCTGCTGCGTTGGAAGACCACACGGTAGTTTGTCAGCTCTGCGATACTGATGTCATGCTCACAGCGGACGGATGGCGTTGCTGCGGTCGCGTGAGCAGTGTGGGGTCGGACCGACCTTGGACGGGCAGAGTGGAAAACCGGTTCACATCGTGCGAACCATGCGTGCTGTTGCTGGCCAAGCGGTACTCCCGCCCAGACGACCGTTCTTGAGGGGAACGACGTCTTGTCCTGCCGCGGCATATCAGTCACCAAGTCGTATTCTGGGGGTAAGGACAGTGTATGACGACCTACCGTGACGTGCTGGGACCGGTCCTTTCCCCCGCGGCGCTGACGCTGCTCGAGCGGTTGACGCCGCTCATCTGCGCGCTCTATGAGATCGAACTCCTGCTCGAGATGGAAGTTCCGGTGGTTGAACACCAACGGTTGCGTGAGCGCTTGACCGGTCGGCTGGAGCGGATTATGGCAATCCTGCCGCCAGACGTACCTCCAACCGCCAACGAGGTCTTCACTGCCGTCGAGGTGCTGGTGACCGATGTGCTCGGGCGTGAGCTTCGGGTCGGCGAAGAGATTGCCCGGCTTGAGGTACTGTCTGAGGCCTTCCGCAATGATCCACTGCTCTATCAGCTCGCGCGTGGACAGGTCAATTGACCGGCATAGGTGCCGCTTGTGGGCTCCGTTCACATTGGAGGTACCCTGACAACCTAAGGGGCCAGTATTCACTCTTGGTGGTGGGTCGTTGTCGCTTGCGGGGCCCGCTGACGGCGTTAGCGCACAGTGGCGGAACCTCTCTTGGCCAGGAGAACAGGTGGGAACGTTGCGGCGCTCTTCCCGTGGGGCGGTGGTGGACGGAACGAAGATCAACCGACGCGGAGCGATACCGACGGGGTGCGAGAACGTCAACATGTGTACCCTGAAGAGAGGAAAGCACGCTAAGGACCGCCAGACCTCGGCGCTCGTGCTGTCGCCGAGATCGCCACGAGAAGCGCACGTGGCAAGGATCTCTGGTGTGCCGCCCGTTGTGTGATGTTGTACAGCAGGCAGCAGACGTGG
>DAOTWO010000022.1:0-4880 GCA_034435855.1 Thermomicrobium sp.
GACCCATACGGCGCGAGTATACCGAGAAGAGGGGCTGGTTCGGCAAGAGAGGCCGTATCGGCTCAAGTGATGCGGCGATCTCCAGATGCTGTCGGATCAAGGGGCGCTCGGGGCATGTGAGGATCGTGGCTCTCAGACTGCTTGATGAGACTAGGAGCGGAGCGGGCGGCTCGACGCTCTTGCCAAACGTGCAGAGTGGAGGGGGCGAGTGAAAGGAGGATAACTCCCACGATGATCGGAAGAAGATAGCGATCGACTCCAGGAATGACACTGCCGAGCCAGTAGCCGGCGAGAGTGACGCCGACAGCCCAGAGTGCTGCGCCTGCGATATTGGCGAGTACGAAGTGGCGATAGCGCATGCGACCCATGCCAGCGACGATGGGTGTGCAGGTACGGACAATCGGCATGAAACGGGCAAGGGTGACCGCCTTCCCGCCGTGCCGCGCGAAGAACTGTTCCGCCCGGTAGAGGTAGCGCTTCTTGAAGAAGCGGGAATCCTCGCGCTGCAGGAGCGCACGCCCGACGCGGAGGCCGAAAGCATATCCAACCTGGTCACCAGCAACAGCGGCGAGGAAGCAGGCCGCGACCAGCCAACGGATGTCGAGGTACCCCTGGGAAGCCAGAAACCCGGCGGTGAACAGGAGCGAATCGCCGGGGAGGAAGAGGCCAATGAGGAGCCCACTCTCGGTAAAAACGATCGCCGCGACGCCGAGGAGGCCAATGGTCTGGATAATCGTGACGAGGTCGAGGTGCGGCACACATCCTCCTTTCCTGCTGAGTGGAGTGTAGCGGATGCGTGGTGCAAAGCTGCGGACAGACAGTGGGATTGTAGGATCCCCACGCGCTTCAGGTCGGGTGGTCGACACTCGCAGCGAGTCGCCGAGAGGGATGCTCCAAGCCTCCGTCCAGGGACTTCCCGGATTCAGCCCAGGGCTGAAGCCTCGGGCTCCTCGTCACGTCGGGGCGCATCATCCATCCCCCGGCCGCCGCATCACTCCGGGGTACCTGTATACCCATCACTCACGGGGTGACAACGAACCATCGGTGGGTGCCGTGCCGGCCCCCTATGAGCCCGGCCGGCAACGACCGGGCTCAATCCGGAAGCCGGCAGAAGCCGGCTCCCATGATCCCCATTTAACGTCACGGGGAACATCGCCGGTACCCTTGCCACGCACCTCTGCTTGGCAAGGGTGTGGGCTGAATGCGATGGATCGGTCCTCGAGCCCAGCCGGTTGGACAAGCTGTGGTATCGAGGAGCCGAGCGAGTCCGTCGGGGTACTCAAGGCGTTGACAATGTGCCATGGTTCTGCCATTCCTCACTGCGTTGTTTGCTGGAGGACCGCAAGCCGGAGGCGCAAAGGGGGCGTGATGGAGATCGAACGGAGGCTCACAGAGCTCGGGATTGAACTACCACCAGTACCGGCGCCGGCGGGGAATTATGTGCATGCGGTGCGCACGGGGAATCTGTTGTTCCTTGCTGGGAAGGGACCGTGGAATCCCGACGGGACGATGCCGACGGGGAAAGTAGGCCGCGACGTGACGGTGGAGGAGGCATACCAGCATGCGCGCCTGGTCGGGCTGGTACTCCTTGCGGTGCTCAAACAGGAACTTGGTGACCTGGACCGTGTCAAGCGGATCGTGAAAGTGTTGGGCATGGTCAACGCGGTGCCCGAGTTCGAGCGGCATCCGGAGGTGATCAACGGATGCTCAGATCTGTTCGTCCAAGTCTTCGGTGAGCGGGGACGTCACGCGCGTTCGGCCGTGGGCATGGGATCCTTGCCGCGGAACATCACCGTCGAGATCGAGGCGATTGTGGAGGTTGAGTAATCCCCCCGATTATGACCCTGCTTGTGACGGGGTCGAAGGCTCCTCGGCCGGCGAGCTCTCGACCTCGTTCCGTGAGGCTTGTTCTTCGACTTCCTCGAGTGTTGTTGGCTCTTCCGGGCGTTCCGGGCTCAACATTTGGCGGACGAAGAGGAGCTCGCGGCGGCGCAGGTCCCAGAGCCGCTCGAGTTCCACATTGATCTCCGCAACTCGCTGCAAGGCGCGCTCCCGCTCAAAGAGCATCTCGGGAAGCGCCTGCAGGAGGCGACGGCGCTCCTCGGCCAGTTCCTCGATACGCGCGAGGACCGGCGAAGGAAGCCGTACACGTTCTAGTTCGAGCCACAACAGTTCGTCGTCGTCAAACATCGCTCACGATCCGTTAGGAGCGTGCACGAGCAGGGCAGCGAGTCCGAGTTCGTGCAGCCGAGTGGCTGGCACCTGTCCATCCGGTGTCCAGCCCCGTATACGGTAGTATGCCGCGATCAGCGTCTCGAGTTCCGCTCGATCAATGCCTCCAGGGCCGAGTAGCCGATCGGGGAGTGTATCGTCGGCACGGGTCCACCCCTGTCGAAGGTTGAAGAGCTTCTTGAGCGTGACGATCCGCTCACCGGCGCGTTGGAGTTCGTCAGCGTCCACTGGTAGTCCGGTCACTAGCCGTACAAGTTCGGCAGCCTCAGCGAAGAAGTCATCAAAGCAATGGCGGAGAAACTTGCAGATGGGTAGAGCATCAAGGACGGCCGAGCGGTCTTCACTTCGTGCGGTTGCACGTGCGAGTTGCTCGACGGGGTCACCGGCATGCTCGGAGAAGTCGACCTCGTAGGCGGAGGTTCGGTTGTGGCAGGCGCCGCGCGGTGTGACAGCGAAGCCGAGTGCCATGGCACGGAGATTCTTGGGGTGATAGCCGGGGAGTTCGAGGCCTTTGACATGCATGGCCCATTCGTGGCTTCCCTGACCGACAATCTCGGCGGCGCGACGCGAGCCCTCGGCGAGGAGTTCCCCAAGGGGACCCCGCCGTTCGCCGATCAACTCCAGCGTGCGGAGGAGGCTTACCCCGTCGCCGAAGCGCGGCCACTCCGCGGGATCACCAGGGAGAGGGACACCACGCTCGACACATTCCATTGCCCAGGCGATGGTGCCGCCAGCGCTGATGGCATCCATCCCGTAGTGATCGCAAAGTGCGGCCGCGCGGAGGACAACATTCGGGTCCTCAATGCCGCAGAGGGATCCGAGGGCGAAGAGCGTCTCGTACTCCAGACGGACGGTGACTTCTGGCCCAGCGTCAGTGGTGCGGAAGTGATGCTCGCAGCCGACAGTGCAAGCGGCACAGGCCTGGCGGTCGGCGCGCTGGTGAAGGGCGAGGTGTTCACCTGCGAGCGCTTCAGCAGCGGGGAAACTCCCAGTTTGGAAGTTGCGTGTCGGCAGCACACCAAGCCGGCTGAAGAAGGCGAGGTTCGCAACCGTACCCAGTTCCCGGTACTTGGCGGTCTCCGGCCCGAGACTCCGTGCGGCAAGCCGCCGGGCGGCGGCTGCCACACCGGCTGGATCGGCAACAGGCGGGAATCGTCCCGTGCCGCGCACCGCAATCGCTTTCAGGCGCTTAGCCCCGAGGACTGCACCAGGGCCGGTTCGACCAGCGAGCCGGCCATCGTTCACTACGGCAGCGTAGCGGACGAGTCGCTCGCCGGCGCGGCCGATGGCGGCGACGCGGATATCTCGCCCGAGTTCGGCGCGGAGCGCGGCAGCGGTCGCTTCGGGGTCATGGCCGAGAAGGTCATCGGCCGGGCGTAGGTACGCGCGATGGTTCTCGACAACCAGAACAGACCAGTGGGGGGCCTGCCCGAGTACCACGAGCGCATCGAAGCCGGTGCGACGGAGGACAAGGGCGAGGTAGCTGGAGGTGAGGGAATCAGCGATGAAGCCGGTCTGAGGCGAGGTCGTGGCGATAGCGAGTTTGCAGGAAGTCGTGATGCCGGTGCCGATGAATGGGCCCGTGGCGACGACAAATGGGTTCTCTGGTGCCCAGGGATCAACATGCGGAGGGGCGAAGTGAAGGAGAAGCCAAGCAGCCAGGCCGGCGCCGCCGAGAAGTAGTGAAGAGACTTCTTGCGGGATCGGGAATGGCTCGGCCTGCCCGGTTGAGAGATTGATGACCAATGCTTTGCCGTGGACCGCGTGCATGCGTTCAGCCTCCAGCTTGGGCGGCAACGAGGAGTACCTCGCTGCCGGGTGACAGCGGCGTGGTCGGTTCACGAGTGAAACGGGCGTTCACGACGAAGACATACCCCCGTTGGAGCCATCCCAATTCGGGATCAATAACAGGGCCCGCGAGCTCTGGGCAGGCTTGGAGCAGGGCGCGCGCCAGATCACCGAGTGTCTCCACGGCGGCATTAAGCTCGACGCGACGCTTGCCCGCGAGGAGAGCAGGGAGCCCGTACAGTTCGACCGCGTAGCGTGTCGCTTCAACCGTCATGGGTGGAATCCATTCAATCCGTCGAGGTAACTCCTCGCGCAAGTATGGACGACCAAGAAGTCCCTCGCAAGTCGCCTGAGTGGAGGGATGGAGACAGGCAAAATGGTTCACGCTAAAGGATTGGGTGAACGGGTTCCTTCAGTAACACGACTTCGAGCTGCGGAGAGACGCCCAGCTGTCCCTGGCAGGTGTAAGTGACTCGCACTTCCGGTTCAGCCAGCCGAATTGCAGTGCTCGATCTTGTGACCTGTTGACCGAAATCTTTGCCTTGCGATAGGGGTGTGAAGAGGGATAGGGCGGGACTCTCGCATCCTAGGGGAGACAGAGCGCCTTCGACAGGCAGGACATGTAAGCCTGGTGGACACTGCGTTCGGAGTGCGCGGGTTTGGCAGCTTCTTTGCCAGTCGGCCTGCCAGGTTGGCCGCGGCGATGCTACCTCTGCGGGTAGCGATGGCTGTGGGGCATCGAGTGCCGTACCTTTCGATGCGACCGGGGACACACGCATTGTGCTGGGGGACTCACCGCTGGCTACTTCTGCCGGGCGCTTCATTGCCTCGGGACTGAATTTGGTTGCCCACCCGCAACA
>DAOTWO010000023.1:0-13333 GCA_034435855.1 Thermomicrobium sp.
GGGTACGGGGGGAAGCGAGTGCGCAGAAAGGTTTCACTTGTCATCCTCGAAACGGTCAGCGACTGTCATACCAGCGTCGACCGCCCGAGAGCAGCAAAGGCACTGGCTCGAATCCCCAGCCTTACCAGGGTCGCCTCAACCGTGTGTAGGTACGAGAGTCTCATCAGAAAACCTGCAGCTTCACTTGACGGGACTTCCGTCATGTCTCATACTAGCCATAATCGGCTAGTCCTTTGGCGACAAAAGGGCAGAAGACGTCTTGCCCCATCCGAGGGGAGGGGGAGAGGATGAGAGGGAAGTCGTCGTTACCTCGAGGTGTACTCTTCGTCATGACGCTCGTATTCATCGCACTCGTGCCAGGCTTGGTACTGGCCGATGAGGTTCGTGTCACCGGCAACGCGATCGTCATCAGCGGGGGCGTCAAGACGGTGACTATCACGGCCGGGGGCTCGGCGACTGTCAGCTATTACATCCAGCAACAGCCAGCCAATCAGGACGGACAGCAAGGGTGCAATGCCAACGATGGGAGCCCGGCAACGCTGACCTTCAAAGCGAATGGCTCCCCCATCTCTTCCACCGGCACGACTGTCACAGCGAATCCGTCCACGCTGACCTTTACGCAGTGCGGACAAGGGAACAGTCAATCCGTCACGTTCAGTTCCTCAACTCCAGGTACCTTCGTGATCACCGTCCAAGTGTCTGATACCGGGCATGGCTCCTATGATGCGAATCCCGCCACCTTTACCCTGATTGTCAACCCGCCGCCTGATTCAACACCGCCACTCATCACCCCAGCCGTCTCTGGTACGCTCGGCAATGACAGCTGGTACGTCAGTGACGTCACGGTGACATGGAGTGTTACTGATCCCGAGTCGTCCGTCACCAGCACCAGCGGCTGTGACCCGACGACCATTACCGCCGATACGACAGGACTCACGCTCACCTGTACCGCGACGAGCGCCGGCGGGACAGCATCGCAGGCAGTCACTATCAAGCGCGATGCAACTCCGCCCGAGATTTTGTGTGCTGTTCCAGATCAGAGTATGTGGTACGGCGACAACGTATCAGTCTCTTGCAGCGCCAGCGACAGCACATCCGGCCTCGCTGGACCGTCCACCTTCACTCTAAGCACGAGCGTCCCGGTCAACACCGAAACCTCGGCTGCCACGACCAACTCTCAGACTGTGAGCGACTACGCTGGGAACACAGCGACGGCCGGCCCCTTCACCTTCAAGATCGACCGCAAGGCGCCGACCGTCAGTTGTACTGTCCCCGACCAGACCGTCTGGTACGCCGCCGACGTGTCAGTGACCTGCACTGCATCAGACGGTGGCTCCGGTTTAGCAGATGCCACAGACGCCACCTTCTCTCTCACCACCAGTGTTCCTGCCGATACTGAGACCCCCAGCGCCACAACGAGCAGCCGCACCGTGGCCGATATGGTCGGCAACAGCACAACCGTCGGACCGTATTCCTTCAAGGTCGACAAGAAGGGACCCACCGTCACCCTCAGTTGTCCGACCGGTCCGATCCTTCAGAACACGACGATCTCCGCGACCTGGTCAGCCACCGACGGCGGCTCGGGAGTCGCCGGTGCGACTTCTGGGAACGTGCTGTTGGACACGACCCAGGTCGGATCACAAACGCTCACGCTGCCTGCTGGGTTGGTTGTGGATAACGCTGGGAACCCGAGCTCCTCGGTTAACTGCACCTATCAGGTCGTGTATCAATGGAGCGGTTTCTTCGCACCAGTGGACAATCCTAGCGTCTGGAACGTGGTACAGGCTGGCCGCAGCGTCCCGCTCAAGTTCTCACTGAACGGGTACCAGGGCATGAATATCCTCCTCGGAGCGCCGCGTGTGCAGTTTGTCACTTGCGGTGCTGGCCTCACTGACAGCATCACCGAAACCGAGGCCAGCACCGCCGGCAGCAGCGGACTCCAGTACGACCCGACAACCGACCAATATATCTACGTCTGGAAGACGGACAAGGCCTGGGCAGGGCGGTGCGGGAAGGTCGTGCTCATGCTAAAGGATGGGACTACTCGAGAGGCCTGGTTCCAGTTCCGACGCTAGACGATCTGCCACGTTGCGATGTCGGCCCGGGGGTGAGAGCTCGCCCCCGGGTCTTTTCAGTGCCCGATCTTGCGCATTGAGCATCGACAGCAGCGTCGTACCAATGTCAGACGCCGCGCTCCAAGCATTTTCCCGCTGGCGAACACGGAGAGCCTCACCAGTCCACGCGGTACTCCGCACAGCATGGAAGACACAACCCCGCCGTGCATGACCAAGCGACCGCACTACAGCAGAGCACATGCGTGGTCGGGACACGAGCACCCGGCTCGCTTCGGGGAGACCAACCCAGTAGCGCCATCTCACCCGTAACAGCCTGTGCAGGTACATCAGCGCCCAATCTGCACCGCACGCAAGGAACTCGTCCATTCCAGACTCAGTGACGCTCATCGTGGGTCATCACGAAGGTCGCTCTCGGGTCCTCCGCTGAGCGGCGCCCGCCGAAGACTATCGCTGCACGTAGGAGAAAGGCTCCGCCGAACGCGACCAGCGCAGCGAGCACCCGCAGCACGGTGCGGAACCGGCGCGGCACAACTCGCGCCAGGAGGTGCAGTCCGAGCGCGAGCCCAGCACTGGCCCGTGCTCCCGCGTAGGCACGCCCCTCAAGTCCCACCGTGATCGGTCGTCCGACCACGTCTCCACTGCCACGCTGTACGGCTTCCAGCAGAGCGAGTTCTCCAACGAGCGCCACCTGTTCTACCCGCTCGAGCGCGCGCCGTACTCGCTGAACATCCGGTCCGCTCCCGACAAGAAGGGACAGTGCCGCCGCAGCACTCGAGAGCGCGGAACACAGGAAGAGTGGTCCCAAGCGGAGCGCATTCCGTGCCCACAGCGGTACAGCTGTCGCACCGAGCAGCACGCCAGTGTATCCAGCGAGGAAAAAGGCCGGGAGTAGACTCATCGCCGCGAGACCGCGGTCAGGAAGCCGACGGATGCACTGAACCACTCCCCTCCGACCGAGCAAGCCATCTTCGGCCGCTTGCCGTAGCGCGTTCAAGAAGGCACTGGCGGTAAACCCCACCAGTCCCCACACACCGACTGACATTGGAGAGCGCAACTTGACCACCCGCAACATGTGATGAAAGCGTTCTGGCCGCCCCAAGTCGACGATGAGGAGAAGTGGCCCGGGCAACACCGCCAAGAAAGCCAGATACCTCCCGATCCGCACGACGGACCTGGCCCACCGCCCACCAACCAACCGGGCTGCGGCCGCCAGCACTGCACTACCACCAGCCAGACCTCCGAGCACGAAGTAGAAAACGATTGGCCACCGCCAGTGTGGTCCGTGAATGACCGGCAGTCCGTAGTAGCTCTCGCGTGTTTCGGCGCTCACTGGCTCTCCAGGGGCACGCCGGTGTTGCCAACGCCGGAGCTCAGCCATGGCGCACCTCCTTGGTTCGCCAGAAGGAGAGGAGCGTCGCCACGCCGAGCACCAACGCTGCTAGTGCCGTCGTCAAGAAGGCCGGTAGCACCCGCCGCTGCGGGAGTTCTGGCGCCGCTGGCAGGTTGTACACCTCCGGCGGAGCAGTTAGGATAAAGAAAGCGTTCAGCCCCCCGATTCCTCCAGTGCCACCGAGCGCTTCGTCACCGTAGATCCGTGCGTCAACGCCTTGCGCCTGAAGCTCAGCCACACGCGCTTTGGCTCGATCCATCAACGCGTGTACCGGTCCGAACTGAATGGCATCGGTCGGACAGGCTTTTGAGCAGGCTGGCTCCAGACCGTCTTTCAGCCGGTCGTAGCAGAGCGTGCACTTATGCGCTTTACCATCAAGTGGGCTCAGCGCTGGGACACCGAAGGGGCACGCAGGGACACAGTAGCCGCAGCCATTGCAAATATCCTGTTGAATGACAACAGTGTCGAATTCGGTACGGATAATCGCCCCGGTGGGGCAGGCCTCCATGCATCCCGCATTGACGCAGTGTTTACACACATCGCTGAGCATCAGCCAGTGACTCTGGAAAGGTTGGAGCCGCGTTGGACGTCGCCCCTGCCGATCGGCAACGCGTTCAATGAAAGCGACATGCCGCCAGGTGGTTGCGCCGAGGTCACCGGTGTTGTCGTAACTCATACCGGTAAAGCCAAAGTCATCCATCGGCAGCTGGTTCCACTGCTTACAGGCCACTTCACACGCCTTGCAGCCGATGCAGAGCGTCGTATCTGTCAGGAACCCGAAGGCACCGGGGCGAGCACGCGTGCGGCCGACCAGCGTGCTTTCACTGTTCACCGCACCACCCCCTCTTGCAGCCGTCCCTTGCGGATCGTGCAGGTAAATGACTTGGCCTCGTGGATGAGCGAATTGGGGTCTTCAACGAGGGCAGCGAGCTCGTTGGCGATGCCACCCGTTGCCAGCCCACCAAAGCCGAAATGCCACGGCATGCCAATGACATGCACGGTTCGCCCTGCGATGACAAGCGGCTGGACACGCTCGGTCACCAGTGCACGGGCTTCTGCACAGCCACGGGCAGTCTCAACGACGACCCAATCGCCAGTGGTGATCCCCAGTTCACGGGCGAGCTCCGGACTCAGTTCGACAAAGCCGGCGGGCTGCAACTCGGCCAGCCAGGGCACCCAGCGACTCATGCCACCAGCGGTGTGATGCTCCGTAAGTCGGTAAGTCGTGATGACGTACGGATAGCGCGGGTCACCAATCTCGTGATACGGGTTGTCTGGGCGGAGGAAGACTGGTGCCACCGGACTCCGCGGCTGCGCGGGATAGAGCGGGTTGGTGACCGGTGTCTCCCACGGCTCGTAATGGGTAGGTAGAGGTCCGTCCAAGAGCCCCCGTGGGACGAAGAGCCATCCCTGCCCATCAAGCATCATGATGAACGGTGCCGTGCCCGGATGCGCCTCAAGCCCACGCGCGTCCGGCGGCGGCTGATAATCCGGTGGCTTGCTCGCCGGGAAGTCCGGCACATCGTAGCCGACCCACCGTTGCTGTTCGGGGTCCCACCAGATCCACTTCTTCCGTTCACTCCAGGGGCGTCCCTGCGGGTCAGCCGAGGCACGGTTGTAGAGGATCCGACGGTTGGCAGGCCAGGCAAAGCCCCAGTCGAGACTGGCGCGATCATCACCACGACGTCGCTTGGCACGGTGCTCCCCTTCGGGCGTGATGATGCCCGAATAAATCCAGCACCCGCAGGCTGTTGAGCCGTCATCAGCCAGGTCCTGAAAGCCCGCGACCGGGCGGCCATCGCTGACCCGGTATCCGCTGATCTCCCGAGCCACGGCCATGAGGTCAGGCTCCTGATGTGGCCCCACTGTTGGGTAATCCCACGTGAGGGCAGCGATTTGCCGACCAGCTGGTGACTCATCACCGGCGTAGAGCTCCTTGAGGCGCTGTCCCAACTGGAAGACGAAGTGAGCCTCCGAGCGGGCATCTCCTGGCGGATCGACCGCTTTGTCATGCCACTGCACGAGGCGATGCGTGTTCGTGAATGTCCCGTCCTTTTCAGCAGCGATGGCCGCGGGGAGGAAGAACACTTCGGTCTTGATGTCCTGCGGCCGGACCTCGCCACTTCGCACCTCAGGAGCGTCATACCAGAAGGAAGCCGTTTCGATCTCGTGGACATCGCGAACAACGAGCCAATCGAGATTGGCCAATGCCTGGCGAGCCAGTCGGGCGTTCTGGCCACCGACGGCCGGATTCATCCCCATGACAAAGAGGCCCTTAATGATCCCGTCCTTCATCATAGTCAGGATCGATTGGAACGAGTAGTCGCCGCCGATTTTTGGCAGGAATTCGTAGGCGAAGTCATTTTCCGGTGTTGCGGCATCACCATACCATGCTTTGAGGAGCGAAATGAGGAACTTGGGCATGTCGTACCAGAGACCGGTTGCGGGGCGCTCATGGGCAAAGTAGTCGGCGAGCGTTGCATGCTGCGGGATTGCCTGAGGCATCTTCAGATACCCAGGCAGTAGATCGAAGAGGGTTGGGATATCGGTGGACCCTTGAATCGTCGCGTGCCCCCGCAAGGCGAGGATCCCGCCGCCCGGCCGACCAATGTTGCCGAGCAGGAGCTGCAGCAGCGCACAGCAGGAAATGATCTGCGTGCCGATCGTGTGCTGCGTCCAGGCGACGGCATAGCAGAAGGCAGTTGTCCGGTCACGGCCCGAGTTAGCGAGGATCGTGTCGGCGACTTCGACAAAAAGATCGCGAGGGACGCCACAGGCTTGCTCGACGAGTTCCGGTGTGTAGCGCGCAAAGTGGCGTTTCACCACTTGCAACGCACAGTTAGGGTGCTGAAGTGTCGGATCGCGCTCGGGTTCGATGCGCGGGCGACAGGGCCAGCGTTCTCCGTCCAGTGGTTGGACCCGGCCAGCATACTGCCAGCTCGAGGGATCGTACCGGTGCTGCTGCGGATCGTAGCCGCTGAAAACTCCAGCCAAGTCTTCCGTATCACGGAAGTCGGGAGAGATGATCACGCTGGCATTCGTATAGTGCAGCACATACTCACGGAAGAAGGAATCGCTGTTCCAGCGCTCGGAGTTTAGGACGTAGTTCACCAGAGCGCCAAGGAAAACGAGGTCGCTTCCCGGGCGAATCGGGACGTGGAGGTCGGCCAGTGCCGAGGTGCGTGAAAAGCGGGGATCGACATGGATGATGCGCGCACCACGCTCCCGTGCCTTGACAACGAAGCGGAAGCCAACAGGATGGTTCTCGGCCATATTCGAGCCCATGATGACGATGCAGTCACTCTCGGCCAGGCTGGCCAGAGTGGTTGTGGCTCCACCTCGTCCGAGTCGGGCGCCCAGACCGGGCACCGTGCTGGAGTGTCATATGCGGGCTTGGTTTTCAACGGCGACGATCCCGAGCCCCCCAGTGAAGAGCTTTTTGATGAGATAGTTCTCTTCGTTGTCGAGTGTTGCGCCGCCCAGGTGCGCAATGCCGAGCGTCCGGTTGACCACCAGACCGTTTTCATCACGATGGACGAAGGTCGCATCTCGGGTTTGCTTGACAAGCTGGGCAATACGTTCCATCGCCCAGTCGAGGGAACGCTCCTCCCAATGGTCACTATAGGGTGCGCGATACTTGACGCGGAGCTCGCGCAGTGGGCTGTGAATCAGCTGCCAGGTCGCTGCCCCTTTGGGGCAGAGGGTGCCGCCATTGATTGGGCTCTCGTAGTTTCCCTCAATGTCAAGAATACGGCCGTCCTTGGTATAGACAAGTTGCGAGCAGCCAACGGCGCAGTATGGGCAGACGCTGATGCTCACCTCGGCACCACGGATGCGGGACCGTGCCTGTCGTGTAGCCTGACTCACTGGATTCGGAACTAAACCAATGTGATTGCGGAGCCCTCGCAGCAGCTGCATCCCAACGCCCTCCTGTTCGTTCTTGAGCAAGTGTACTCACCCTCGTTTCCGAGGGGGGGCAATGAGCACCCTGCTCTTGCGACGATTGGCGCTGTGTCGGTGATTCTCGGTCACTTTTGTATCCGAACTGTACAAGGGCACGGCGCCAGGCATGCTGCTCCACACCGCGTGGTTCATGCGCATACCGGTAGTCAGCTTTGCGGAAGAACTCGTCCAGATCGTGCTTGGTGGACTCGAGCTGCTTCTGCAACACCTCGAGAACGAGCAGAAGCCCACGCTGTTGCTCTCCTCGCGCCGACCGTGCAACAAGCAGAGCGTGCGGAACGCAACAGCCGCCGACCTCGACGAAGCGAGCACGCAACGCTTCATCGTACTCCAGCGCTTCCAGCAGCATGGGGAGCACGCTCTCCTGTGTCCGCGCAATCATATCGCAGAAGAGACACCCAGCGGTTGGTTCGAGCACCCGGGTCGCCCCTTTGCACCAGGATCGGAATCCCAAAGACCTCTTCTCCGCAACTGCCGCGAGTGAGCTGCGGAGAGCAACCAGCAGATCCTCGATGATCCACGAAAACATGGCCGAGACCTGCCACTGCGGTCCACGCTCAGCGACGAGTTTCAGGTGCTCTGCGCAGAAACCACGCGACTGAACATATTGCAGGACGACCTCAGGCTCCCCGTACGACTCGTGAAAGAACCAAAACAGAAACCGCTCGAGCGCTTCTGCCTCGGCGTGGCAGAGTGGGCAGCCCGACTTGGCTAGCAGATGACGGATCTCTGCGATCACGTAGCGCGGCGGAGCTTCACGGTGTGCCGTCTTCAAGGCTGGCTACCACCGCACGACCAAGACGCTGCACGGTGCATGGCGAACAACCTTGTCTGCCGTTGTGCCAAGGAAGACACCCCACACACCAGAACGACCACTGTGGCCAATGACTAAAAGGTCAAAGTTGCCGCGTTGGGCCTCTTGGACAATCAATTGCGCGGGGTGCCCCATGCGCGTCACCGCGTGGAGCTCCAGCCCAAACTCCGCGGCCTGCGTGCGCGCCGCCTGTTGGAGGCGCCCCAACTCCTCCTCAATGAGTCGCCGTTGCTCATCGACCTCACCGACCGTGGCCGTCGCCCAATGCGGCGTTTCGATCACCGACACACTCCAGAGCTCGGCACCAAAGCGACACGCCAACTCAATGGCATGACGCAGTGCCGCCTTCGCACCATCGGACCCGTCAAAGCCGACCAAGATCTTTCGGTACATTGCGTGTTACTCCTCTCCTTCCCCCACAGGAACCGTCACGATGGGCTCCCTGACCTGCTCCGGCTCTGGTGTGTGCGGCAAGAAGAATGTTTGCGCAATCCACGTGGGAACCAGCGCCGAACCGATAACCGCCGTCACGAGCGCAGTGTACTGTGCCTGATTGATGATCCCATTGTTCAGCCCGAAGAGGGCCGAAATTGTCCCGAACGTCAGACCGGTCGACATGAGCAGCGTGGTATAAGCCGAGCTGCGTCGTCCCATCCCGAAGAATAGGGTGAGCGGCCCCACACCAATCAGCTTGGTCACCATCTTGACCACGAGCAGGGCAACGACGAGGCCGATGCCGGTCACCAATGCCGGAATCGACACATAGAGGCCAGCCTTCAGAAAGTACCACGGCGTCAGCAACGCGAAGGCAATCGTGCGCAACCGCAACATCAACGTCCGCTGGTGCGTAAAGATCCCCGCAACCACCAGCCCAACGAGATAGGCCGGCAAGACAGCTTCACTCTTCGCCCGTGTCGCCAGCCAGCCGAGGAAGAAAAGCACGAACAGCAGGAACTTGACCTCCGGTTCACTCACCCGGTTCCCCCAGACCGTAACCACGAAGCGCATCGCCCGTGGGATTACCGCTAAGACGGCGATGGTCACCACCGTGAAGACGAGCAGCCAGAGGTTGTAGTTGGCAAAGATGAGCCCCAGCGCGAGCACGGTACCGAGGTCGTTCACAAAGCAGGCGGCGAGAATCAACTTGCCGAGATCAGTCTCGTTGAGTCCAGTTTCGACCATAACGGCATAGACCACCGCCACCGACGTCGTCGAGAGTGCAGTCCCCGCGATCCAGGCTTGCGGGGTCGTCCAGCCAGCCACAAAACGCGCAAAGGCCGCAGCGCCAAGGAAAGGGAAAAGGAAACCAGCGATGCCAATCGCCAAGCTCGGCTTGAGGTGCCGCCGTAGAGCCTCCGGCTCTATCTCCGCCCCAGCGAGAAAGGTCAAGAGGACCGCCCCAAACCCCGCCAGGGTGTTAATCCAGTCGGTCACTTGGAGGTGGAAAAGATTACCAGCCGCGACCCCCACCAATATTTCAAGGAGTGCAACAGAGATCCCGAGTCGAATCGAAAAGATGCTTGCTACGAAGGCGAGTGCGACCCAGATCGCTGCGATCGCCCAAACATTCTCCATTCTTCCGCCCCCATTCCCGCGAGCCGATCTGTCCCACACGGCGGGGGCAGAAAGAGAAAGCTCCTGCCCACAGACCGTGTGGACAGGAGCCATTAGCCACGCTCGGCAGTTCGGGCTTGACGCTCGCCCGGGCGGACTCCATCGCCCTCTTGCTTGCCCAAAGAGTACCCCATAGCAGATCATCCTGTCAACAGGAGATTCTCGAGCATGCATCGAATGCGCTATCACCGCAATCGGGACGCAGCGCTTGCTCACCAACCTCTCAGCAGCAGACGACGAAGGTTTTGCCGTGCACTCGAGAGAGATGACCAACGAGGGTGCGAGACCGGTTGTGCGGAGCCGGACAGTGGCACCGAGGTCAGCTTGAAGCCACGAGCGTTTCTCAGCCCACCGGCGGCCCCAGACGGTGATCACGTGTCACCAGTGACAGCAAACGGCGCAGACGTTCAGACATCCTCGCGGACGAGCTCCACCAAGCTGCCCCACCCCTGACACCAGCCGATCGCCGCGATCAGGCCGGCCCGATCAGCATCGGTCGCGGTTCCCCGGAGTTCCCAGCGGAAAGAACGCGCAAAGGCGCTGACATGCCCAGCGATCCGACGAACGCGCTCCTGCTGCTCCCGGAAGGTCGCCTCGGCATAGGCGTGCTCAGCGCGGAGGTGCTCCCGGCAACGTGCCGAATGGGCATTCCCAACACACGTTCCGCAGACGAACTCCTCCCACCACGGAGATGTCTCGTGGACAAACGAGCAGAGGGGAACGAGATCCGCTCGACGTTGTGCAAGTCCCTCGGGAGGAAAACCTGGTGACTGGTGGCTGTAACCGAGCTCGCACATCAGGCATGGGGCCCGCATGCGCAACCGCCAGGCGAGACGAAGCGCACGGCCCGGACCGTGGTCGTCCATCGCCCGGACAGCTCGAGACAGCAAGTCCTCGTAGAGCAGCGCCGGGCCATGCAGGAGATTCGGGCGCAGCAGCAGCTCGACCTGCAGCCAGCCGAGCGCATGGCGAGGGCACATGCCCCAAGCATCTCGAAGGCGCCAACGCGTCGCTGGAAACATGATGCTCCCGTCAATGAACGACCAGAGAAAGCCGAGTTCGCCATCAGAAAGAGGAACTTCCGCGAGGTTGGGAAGCAGCAGTCTCTCAGCCATGATCAGACAATCGACAAACACTCATCTTTCAGGAACTCACTCTCGCGCACGCGCGATCATACGCCCTCCAGACCAAGCGAGGCGAGGCATAGGGGGCAGACATTGTCGCTGAAGGCAGGGCGCAAAAGCCATCGCGGACGATGTCAATGGCGCAGAATCCACAATGTTTCGACACGCAAGGCTCAAGAGCCACGATAGATCGGAGACGTCGCAACAGTCACTAAAGTCACCTCGGGGCGAGGACGAGCGTAGCCCTCGTACGCTCCGACCACAGAGCAGCTCAATTGTGTTCCTCCAGCCGCCAACCGGCCCCGCGCTGGACACAGAAGGACAAACGCCTCCTAAAGGGACTGTCTGCGTGCCGCTTCTCAACCCTTCTCGGCGGGGTTCACTGGGTCATGCTTTCTCCTATGCAGCAGCTGCCCACCGTTCCTGACGCAAGCGTGTCCACCCTCTGTCTCCTCGTTTCCGGTTGCCCTGCTGGTATGCTTCACTGGATTGAGGAAAAGACGTCATGGCGAATCGTGGACCCGACTGGTTGGCACAAGCCCAGCGCGATCTTGCGCACGCTGAGCATGCGGTAGCCGCCGGAGACTACGAGTGGTCTTGCTTCGCGGCCCAGCAAGCAGCCGAAAAGGCCGTGAAGGGCCTCCTCCTGGCACTTGGCGGCGAGGGATGGGGACACAGCGTCTTTCATCTCCTTGATGGGCTCGCGACCCGGTTCCCAGTTCCTGACGCACTTCTTTTGGCAGCGCGACGCTTGGACCGTCACTATATCCTTGCCCGCTACCCTAACGGATTTCCAGCCGGACTTCCGGGAGAGTACTACACGGTGGACGATGCAAGGGAGGCGATTACTGATGCCCGAGCCATCGTCGAGTTCTGCCAGCGTGCGTTTCCTCGATCGTGAACGCGTGCTCGCTGAACTTCGCCGTTCAACTGCGCGTGCCAGGGCGTGTCCTGGTGTCATCGCAATTCACCTCTTCGGATCCTTCGCCCATGGTGTCCCAACACCGCGTAGTGATGTGGATATCCTTGTCGTGATCGCGGACAACGCCGACCGTCTCCAAGCGCGCGAGTGCTGTCTGGAGGCGTTCCGCTCGCTTCCCGTCCCGGTTGACCTCTTTGTTTGGACAGAACACGAGGTTGCCGAGAGCCTCGCCCGCGGCCAGGGGCTCGCCGCAACGGCACTCCGACACGGAGTCCGCCTGGCCTAAAGGTAGGCTCGCTCGTTCTCTCAAAAGCACAAAGTGCACGACCTCTCCGGAAGAGTCCGGTCTCTTCGTGGATGAGCGCTGCACCTCCTCGCCCCTGCGCACGACCTCATGCGCAGTCAGGAGTGCCGCTGTAGAAGTATTGGAAGGGGGAATAAACGCCACTGCTGGCATGCAGGCAAACGCGTTGCTCCCCGCCCCACCGCCTGAATCGCTCCCGATTTTCGCCCGCGTTGTTCGTACTCACCGCCGCAAGGGTCACCTTCACTCTGGCCATGAGGCACAACCGAAGAGCGGAGCTCCTGGAAACGGTGTTACGCCGGTAAAGCCGAATTCGCGATGCCGCAGACCGCTTGCGCACCAGGCGATCGTCTCTTGTGTTGACAGAGTGAGATCGCTGCCTCTTCTATCCACAACACGGACTACCCACGAGATCTGGGGTCAGTGCGCGTATAGGGGGACGATTGCACAGGTACAGCACGTGACGTCCCGCGGGCATCAGAAACTGGGTTGCCACCGATGGGCAAAGATGAATCCTTGCCCGAACGCCAGGCAGACACCTATCGTCCACCATCCTCGGCAGACTGCCCTGCTCACCAAATCAACCCCGCAGCGGCTGCGCAGCGATCGCTCGTCATGGCAACAGTCCCTGAGACGTGACCAAGTTCGCCTCTCCCAACCTTCGGCGAAATCAGCGGAGAAGAACTACGGAGCCGGGATCGCGGTGGCTCCGTCGCCCCCTGCAAACAATCCAAGGACCCTGCAGCGCACAGAAACGGGAGAGAGCCGCAGGCGACTAGGCGGGTCGTTTCACCGGCGATTTTAGCAGGGGTCGGACAAAAACAGCCCCGACGATCCTCGATTCGGGTTTCCTACTCCCCTTTCGGGTTTCGGATTCCCGGCCTCGAATCGTCGGGGCCTAAATACAGGATACTTCATGCGAGGCGAGACGCAAGAGGAAGACGTGACAAAAACGCAACAGTTCTCCTGCGTCCCCACAGCCTCGATCGGATGCATGACAGGGAGCCATGAAGCCAGACATTCCCTTCGCCGCCCCACCATTGCCGGCAGGACTGGCCCGTCGTCCCGGTCCTATCCGGCTTCTGTCAGCGACCGAGCCCTGGTACCCTGGGGCGAGCAGCGGCGCA
>DAOTWO010000024.1:0-2993 GCA_034435855.1 Thermomicrobium sp.
ACACCCTCACTTGCCCAACGTATCCTTGACGACCTCGCGCACGCCGCCCATCACCTTGGGGTGACACTTGTCGGTGGCCATACGGAGATCACCGCTGGTCTCGACCGCCCCATCGTCGCTGGAACGATGGTCGGTCTTTTAAGCGAGGATCACTTGCTCACCCCAGAGCGTGCTCGTCCAGGTGATGCCGTCCTCCTGGTACGGGGGATTGCGATTGAGGGGACAGCGCTCCTCGCCCGTGAGTGTGCGGAGACGCTGAGCCGGATCCTTGACCCGGAGCTCGTTTCCCGTTGCCAGCGCTTCTTGTTCGAACCAGGCATCAGCGTTGTCACTGCCGCTCACTTGCTCCAGCGGACACTCGGTCCGGCCCTGCGATATCTGCACGATCCAACCGAGGGTGGACTGGCCACCGGATTGCATGAGGTTGCCATCGCCTGCGGCACCGGCCTGGTTGTCGAAGAGCGTGCCATCTTCGTCTACCCAGAGACCCGCACGCTCTGCACCGCGCTCGGTCTCGATCCCTTAGGCCTCATCGCTTCTGGCGCACTTCTCGCAGTCGTCTCACCAGACAGCAGCGCGCTCGCTCTGGAGACCCTCCGCCAGGCTGGTATCCCCGCGACGCAGCTTGGTTGGCTCGATCCCGATCCCTCGCGCCGCGTTCTTCTCAGCGCCAGGGGCGAACGCCCGCTTCCGACATTTGCCGTCGATGAAGTGGCTCGTCTCTTCGCGAGCGGCGGTTGTTCCTAGGGCTCCTTCGGCATCGCCTGGAGCGCACGATACGCTGGACGCGGCGACCAGTCCGCATTCAAGACTGACCAAGGTCCCTTCTCGTCCTCGGGATCGACGATCGTCGAGAAGTTCAGGTTCCAGACAAACATGCCGGTCACCCAAGGCCAGCGTGTCCGTGCGATCTCAAAGGCGCGCACAAGATATTCCGCCTGCTGCTCCTCGCTCACGTACTGGCCGTACTCGTAGCCCGGCGCTGGATTTGCCGTCGTCCACCCAAACTCGGTAATCCAGATCGGCCGCGTATCGCCGTTTCGCTCCATCACTGCCCGCAGCTGCTCGACGCGCCGGAAGTAAAAGCTCGGGTGGTCCCGCCACCCTGGACCGGGGCCCGGATTGTCTGGCCAAAGCGTGTCTGGCGGGTTGAGCGTCGCGTTGGCGTGCGCACCGAGCACATCAAAGTAGCGCGTGCAGGCTCCACCTTCGAACGCATAAAACGCTTCGAGGTAGGCAACATCGTCCATGGCGATGTTCGGATCGTTGACACCAGTTGGCGTAAGCCCCCCGAACACGACGAGTGCATCGGGATCACCCGCCTTTACTCCCTCGTATCCTGCACGCAGGAGGGCACAGTACGGTTCGACCCGCACTGGACCGTGGAGCTCGTGCGCCAGGTTTTGTTCGTTCCAAATCTCCCAGGCGTGAATCCGGCCACGATAGCGTGAGGCTAGACGGTACATCGCCTCACGGAACGTCGCAGGATCTTTCACAATTCCCCCCTCAGGATCGCGCGCCCACGCCGGTGCCGCAACCACTGAGGCGAGGATGGAGAGTCCAGCTGCTTCGTAAATTGGCAGCACCCGATCCAAAGGTCGAAAGTCCCACTCACCCGGCCGTGGCTCAAGTGCCTCCCAACGCACTTGGAATCGGATCCACCGAAATCCCGCCTGCCGCACCATGTCCGCTGTTCTCTGGTTGAAAGCGGCACCATCCTCATCCCCTCGCCAGGCAACGTTGAAACCATAGACGAACGTCTCAGCCCCAGAGACTGCTACCGAGGGCGTGTTCAGTACCGCCGGTTCCTGGGGTGTCTGAGACGGCGAACTGTGGCCTGAAAGCGTCTCCCGCACCGCGGTTGGCGTCGGGTAGATGACAGGACCGCGGCAGGCGACGACTAAACTGATCACCGCAAGAAGAAGCCCCACCCACGTGTGCCTGTGCACTCCACCCCCTCACCGTTTCTCTGGGGATCTTACTCGCTGGCGCTTCCCACACCAGCGTCCGTCCCTTGCGCCCCGCAAGACCGGCGCACAACAAGTTCCGGCGTTACCCACTCGACCGCCAGTTCGCCGGGGGCGAGTCGCCCGCTGAGATGCTCCAAAAGAAGCTGCGCCGCCCGGTGTCCGATCGCCCGAATCGGAACGCGTACGGTCGTCAGCCCCAGGAGTTCGGCGATCTCACTGTCGTGGTAGCCGACCACCGCGAGATCCCTGGGTACGTCAAGCCCCAACTCCCGTGCGGCACGTAACACGCCCCGGGGTGTGTCTCACGCCCGACAACGATCGCGGTCGGTGGAACGGGTAACTGCACCAAGGAGTGCAATCCCGTGATACCAGCCTCGACTCTGAATGGGATCCCGCATTCATAATCCGCTCTTTGCTAAGGCCGAGTTCCTGGAGTGCTTGTCGATCGCCCAGAAGTCGCCGACTTCTCTGTTTGTCAGCAAAGGGATCGTCAGGTCGATCGATCACCGCAATCCTTTGGTGGCCCAAACGCGCCAGATGCGTCACGGCCAATCGCGCCCCTTCTGCATGATCGACCACAACCCGCGACAGCGGGACCGCCGGATCGGCATCGGCGACGACCGCCGGCAAACGCTCGCGCTCCAGACGAGCGAGCCAGACCGGTGTCACTGCCATCGAAACCAGGAGAGCCCCGTCGACCAGATCGCGTCGTACCGATGCGATGGCTCGAGATTCGTCCGCAGGACACTCGAGTGTGCACAAAATGAAGGCGTCGTTCGTCTCCAAGAGAGCCTCTCCGATACCACACAAAATTTGCACAGAGAAGAAGCGTGTCCGGTGCGGGAGAACAACGAGCAATGCGTCTATTCGGCGCCGCAAGAGTGCCCGCGCGGTTCGCAGCGGCTGATCGCCACGCTCCGCCATCACAGCATGCACCCGCTCGCGCGTCGCTGCCGCCACTGCCGGATCCCCGTTGAGCACTCGCGAAACGGTCGCGACTCCCACGCCCGCGACTCGCGCAAC
>DAOTWO010000025.1:0-13124 GCA_034435855.1 Thermomicrobium sp.
AACGTCATCGTTCGCTGGATTACTCATCCCTACAGCGTGCGTCTCTCCGCTGGCTTTTACAATACCGAAGACGATATCGAGCGCCTGATCGAGGCGCTCCTCGCAGTCCGTTCTGAGCTTCGGGGGGCCAGGAGAACGACCGAATGAATCAGGATCAGCGCACAATACCCGTGTGGCCTGCTGGCCATCGCGCCGCACTCGTCGTCTCAATTGATGTCGACGGCGAATATGGCGTCATCACCCAACACGGGGAGTCGGACTGGTACTGGCGTGCCCAAGCGAAGTACGATCTCACTGCCGGTCTCACACGTCTCCTAGAGCTCCTCGCCGACTACGAGGTCAAAGCGACTTTTTGCTGGGTTGGTCGCGCCGCTGAAGAGCGCCCCGATGCCGTCCGAGCTGTCGCTGAGGCAGGACACGAGATCGCCACACATGGGTGGGATCACCGTCTGTACAGCCAAATGACGCGCGAAGAGCAACGTGAAGACTTGATCCGGACGCGTGACGTCCTGACCGAACTCTCGGGGACAACACCGGTGGGCCATAAATCCCCCTTCTGGCAGTCCACACCAGAGACAATTGCGCTGCTTCAAGAACTTGGCTTCCAGTGGAACATGGATCTGGCTCTCGGCGACCTCCCTGTACCAATGCGCCCCGATCCTGCACGCCTTCCGGTCATCCAGTTGCCTCCGTCTCGCTGGTGGGACGACTATACCTTCTTCATCGAGCAGTCCCTTCCGCCCAGACTCATCGCCGAATTCTGGCGTGAGGATTTCGAAGTTTTGCGCGCCGAGGGCAAGCTCATGTGCCTGACACTCCATCCCTGGATCTGTGGACGCCCAGGCCCCTCGCGCACACTCGCGCAGTTCCTCGACTTTGTGATCGCGCTTGGTGACGTGTGGATCGCCCGTGCCGACCATGTGGCCCTGTGGTGGCGAGAGCGGGAGCGTGATCTCGAGATGGGTTCTCCTGAACTCTCGTGACACCCATCCATTTCCGCCGTGATCGTTTTCCATCCAGGACTCACCGATCCGGCATAGTCCAAAGAGGCGACGCGGCCAAGATGCACGCACGCTGACGCTGCAAGCATGGAATATAAGCCCCGGCAGTTTCCGCGACGTACTCGTTGCAACGCTCCTCCGAGGGGCGACACAGCGCACCCGAAGACCGATGGCGCTGCACACGCGTGCACCCCACTTTCGGTACACTCGGATCCGTCACAGCTCGACGGAACTGACGAGGCAATATGAGGGCGCAGTCAACCGTGACAGGACGAAGTCATTCGCCACTGGTCATACTACTTCTGCTCGCGCTCTCGCTCGTCTTCACCGCGTGTTCTGTCGTCGGTGCAGGACGTCCGACTCCGACGCCTACACTGACAGTTCCCAGTGATCCAGCGCCGGGGGACCTTGCACTCGTGACCCCTACTCCTGAACTGTCCCCGACACCGGTACCTCCGGCCACTCCCACAGCAGCACCTGAACCGACTCCCACACCGCTACCCACTCCAACACCGCAGCCGACGCCCGTTCCAGACAACGTCTTTCTCAAGCCTATGTCGCACGAGTTCCAGACCTGGAACAACTGCGCAGCGGTGTCGGCTGCAATGGTCCTCTCCTACTTCGGCATCCAGCGCACGCAGGGACAGCTCGGCCCACTGCTCCGACCAAACTCGGGTGACAAGCATGTCGAACCGTATCAACTCGTCGGGTTGCTCGAGCAGTTCGGTCTTCGGGCGCGTGTACTGGAGGGAGGCTCTCTTGAACGCATTGAGGAACTTGTGGCAGCAGGCTTTCCCGTCATTACTCCCCAGTGGCTTGACCACAAACCAGACGCGATCGGGCACTACCGAGTGGTCCGCGGCTTTGACCGCCGCCAAGGGGTTGTTTTCGTGAACGATTCCATGATTGGTGCTGGTGTTGCCATGCCGTATACGGAGTTTGAGGAACTCTGGCGCGCCTTCGCCTTCCGGTACATTCCCGTCTACCGGCCAAAAGACGAGCCGCGGGTGCTTGCAATCCTCGGTGAGGACGCTGACCCACGTCGCAATGTTGAGCGCGCCAATCAGCTCATGCGTGAACTTGTTGCACAGCATCCTGACGACGCCTACCTGTGGTTCTCGCTGGGGACGACCGAGTATCTCCTCGGCAACATCGACGCCGCGCTTGCCGCCTACGAGCGTGCGGCTGCCATCGGTCTCCCACCCAAGATGCTCTGGTACCAGTTCTGGCCGGTTTCGGCTTTCGTCGATGCCGGGCAGTATCAACGTGCCCTGGAGCTCGCTGCTGCGCAGATCGCGAGCGCTGGTGTCTTCGGTGAGATGCATTACGAGCGGGGACGCGCCTTCGAGGCACTGGGCCAAACAAACGCAGCGATCGCCGAGTATCGCAGGGCGCTCGACGACGACGCGAATCTTCAGGTCGCGCGTGATGCACTCGCTCGCCTCGGCGTGCAACCGTAGCGCTCGCTTGGCTCTCGTGTTACGCTGCCGCACGGAAGAGAATGGAGCACTCGGATGTCGGCCGATCTGATCCTTTATGGTGGACAAGTCCTGACCGCGGTTCCTGGAGCGCCACCAGCGAGTGCCGTCGCCATCCTGCAGAACCGGATCCTCGCCGTCGGTACCGACGATGCGGTGCAAACTCTTGCTGGCCCTGCCACGGACCTTATCCCGCTTCGCGGACGTACGGTCGTCCCCGGTTTCAACGACGCTCACTGTCACCCGATCGCGCTCGGCCTCAGCTTGCGCGAGGTCGACGCACGCACACCACCGAACCACAGCATTGTTGACATCGTGCGGCGAATTGCCGAACGCGCAGCCACCCAGCCGGCAGGAACGTGGATTATCGCGCGTGGATACGACCAGGCACACCTCACCGAACAACGCCACCCGACGCGCGACGACCTCGACCAAGCAACGCGGGAGCATCCTGTCCTCCTTCTTCGCGCCTGTGGACATATTGGTGTCGCGAACAGCCGGGCACTCGAGCTCGCCGGTATCGGGTCGGGAACCGCCGACCCGCCTGGAGGCACGATCGACCGTGCGGCCGACGGTACACCAACTGGAGTGCTCCGTGAGGCAGCACTCCAACTGGTGCGGGCGAAGCTCCCACCGCCGACGGTCGAAGAACTCGTGGCGGCAATTCGCCAAGCTGGTCGGACCTTTCTCGAGTATGGCGTGACCAGTGTCCAGGAGGCTGGGATTCGACGGGCAGAGGAGTTCCTGGCGTACCAGACGCTGGCAGCACGTGGTGAACTTCCCGTGCGTACCACGCTCATGATCCTCATTGATGCGCTCCTCGAGCCATGCCGCGAACTTGGCATCCGTACTGGCTTTGGCGATGCCTGGTTGCGCATCGGCCCCGCCAAACTGTTCCTGGACGGAAGCATCGGGGGACGAACTGCCCGTATGTCCCAGCCATACCTCGATCGCCCCGATACGTGCGGCCTCTGGATGGATGATCCGGAGGTCATGAAGCGCAAGATTGTCGAGGCCCATCGCGCGGGCTTCCAGTGCTGCGCCCATGCGATCGGCGACGCAGCCATTGAACTGCTTCTGGACGCCTTTGAAGAGGCACTTCGGCTTGAACCACGGCTGGACCACCGGCACCGCATCGAGCACTGCAGCATCCTCCGACCGGACCTTATCGACCGGATTGCACGCCTCGGCGCCATTCCGATCCCCGGCACGACCTTCCTCCACGATTTCCAAGAGGTCTACCTCAGCGGTCTTGGTCACGAACGACTTCGCTACGCATATGCGCTCCGCACCTTCCTCGACCGCGGTATCGTCGCCGCTGCAAGTACTGACACACCTGTCTGTTCCCCCAGTGCAATGCTCGGCATTCAGACCATGGTGACCCGGCGCAACGCCGCTGGACAGGTGTTGTGGCCAGAGGAATGCGTAACGCTCGACGAGGCGATCCGCGTCTACACCGCGAACGGTGCCTACGCCAGCTTCGAGGAACGCGCCAAGGGAACGCTCGAACCTGGGAAGCTTGCCGATCTGGCAGTGCTGGAAACTGACCTGCGCAGCGTTGCATCGGAGGAGCTCGGCACCGTCCGCGTCGACTACACCATTGTTGACGGTCGTGTGGCCTACGTGCGGCCCGGTGCAGCTTGAGAGAGGGGATCGGTCATGACAGCCGAACTCGTTCTGCGTAACGGCAACGTCATAACGTTGGACACGGCAAGACCGCGGGCAACGGCTGTGAGTATCTGGCGTGGACGCCTTCTCTCCGTTGGGGAGAACGATGAAGTCGCACGAGATATGGGACCGAACACCAAGGTAGTCGATCTCGCAGGAGCGACGCTCCTGCCAGGATTCATTGATGCCCACTGCCACCCCATCGGTCTCGGGCTCTCTCTGGAGTGGATTGACGCCTCACCGGAGGCAGCTCCCACACTCGGGCACCTGCTGGAACGCTTGCGAACGGCCGCACGGGAACTTCCGCCAGGTCAGTGGCTCTTGGCACGAGGGTACGACGATACCCGCCTTGATGTGCGTCGCCATCCCACCCGTTGGGAATTGGACACAGTGACGGGTGGCCGACCAGCGCTACTCATCCGCACGTGCGGACATATGGCCGTCGCGAATAGCGCAGCGCTCGCTCTCGCCGGGATCACTCGCGACACACCCGATCCAGAAGGTGGACGGATCGTCCGCGATGAGACCGGCGAGCCAACTGGCCTTCTCCAGGAGCGAGCCCAGGAACTCGTCCGTCGACGAGTTCCTGAGCCGACCATCACGGATCTCGAGCGCGCGTTGCACCGCGCGGGACAACGGTTCCTGTCTCTCGGGATCACTTCTGTGACCGAGGCTGGGATCAGTCGACCGGAAGAACTGCAAGCCTATCAAAATCTCTGGCAACGAGGTGAATTGCCTGTGCGTTCACAGGTGATGCTGCTCATTGACGAGATGTTGGAGCCTGCTGAACAGCTGGGACTCCGCTCTGGTCTGGGGGACGACTGGTTGCGGATTGGTGCTTTCAAGCTCTTGCAAGACGGAGCCGGCGGTGCGCGTACTGCGGCGATGAGTATTCCCTACCCCAACGAGCCGAACAATTACGGGATTGCTGTCTACACGCAGGAACAACTGGACGATGCATTCACCCGCGTGGCAAGACTGGGCTGCCAGGCCGCAGCCCACGCAATTGGCGATCGTGCCATTGAAATGGTGTTGACCGCCTTTGAGCGAGCGCTCCAGCGCTACCCGATCCGAGATCACCGCTGGCGCATCGAACACTGCGGTATGTTGCGCCCTGACCTCCTGGACTGGATGGCCAGGCTCGGCGTCATGGCCGTACCGCAGCCAGCCTTTGGGTACTACCTTGGCGATTCCTACCGACGCAACTTCAGCGATGATTGGCTTGCCCTCGCCTATCCAACCCGTAGCTGGTTGGAACGCCGCATCCCGGTTGCTTTCAGTTCGGACGCACCAGTGATTCCACCCGATCCTTGGGTCGGCATCCGGGCTGCCGTGTTGCGCAAGACGCGAACCGGACTGCCATTCGGCCCCGAGCAGTCGGTCAGCCTGCTTGATGCACTCCGGCTCTACACAATCGGCGGGGCCTCTGCAAGCTTCGAGGAGCACCGCAAAGGTTGCATTGCGCCAGGCTATCTGGCTGATCTTGTCGCGATCGATCGGAATCCCTTTGCGGTCGATCCTGAAGAGCTCCCGCAGATTCGCACGCTCTTCACCATCGTCGATGGCCGAATCGCCTGGGAAGCCTGAAACGCGGTATCCTGAGGGGGAACGGGACGAGACTGCCACGAAGGGAGGGAAGGCAGCAATGGCTGTCACAGTTCGCTATCTTGGGCATGCGGCATTTGCACTCGAAGCGGACGGAAAGCAGGTCATCGTCGATCCCTTCCTGACTGGAAACCCGAAGGCTGCTGCCCGACCTGATGAGCTCCATCCAACCGCGATCCTGCTGACGCACGCGCACGCCGACCACGTTGGGGATGCGCTCGCCATCTCAAAGCGCACCAAAGCGCCAGTCATCGCCACGTTCGAGCTCGCCAGCTACCTGCAACAGCAGGGGGCAGAAGCAATTCCGGCTAATCACGGCGGGACGGTACGCTTTGACGGGGGATCGGTCAAACTGGTTCCGGCATGGCACACCTCAAGCTATGGGGAGCAGTTCCTCGCTCCAGGTGTCCCGGCTGGCCTCGTTGTCCGGATGGGCGGGAAGACGCTCTACTTTGCTGGCGATACCTGTCTCTTCGGCGACATGGCGCTCATTGGCGAAGAAGGTCTGGACCTTGCTGCACTCCCAATCGGTGACCACTTCACGATGGGACCGGCTGACGCGGTAAAGGCCGTGAAACTCCTCAAGCCGCAGGTTGTGATCCCCTGTCACTACAACACGTTCCCCCTGATTGAACAAGATCCGTATGCCTTTGCTACGGCTGTCGAGGCACAGACATCAGCCCGCTGCGTTGTGCTCCAACCGGGCGAACAGTTCGTTCTGGAGTAGCGTGGGATGAGCTGTGTACCCGCAACGGCGTGCGCTCGAGTGGGCCCAATGGGTCCTCGCAAGGCACGGTGTTGTGTTCCTTGACACCGAGACGACCGGCGTCGGCCGGTTCGACGAGGTGATCGAGATCGCAGTACTTGATGCATCTGGGCGCGTGTTGCTGCAAAGTCTCGTTCAGCCCACGCGCCCGGTGCATCCGGAGGCTGTGCGTATTCACGGCCTCACTGATGCCGAGTTAGCCCGCGCGCCGGCATGGCCCATGGTGTACCGCGAACTCCTCGCAGTTCTCCGTTCATTTCCCATCGTCATCGCGTACAACGCGGACTTTGATCGGCGATTGATTGCGCAGACGTGTGGAGAGCACGGACTTCCTCCTCCGGAACCGGATTGGCACTGCGCGATGAGACGTTTCGCCGAGTATGCAGGACCGCCACCGGTTGATTCCTGGCGTCGCTATCACCGGCTCGCCGAGGCGCTAGAGCGCTTCGGCCTTTCCCATCCGGACTCTCATCGCGCTGCCGCTGATGCCGAAGGCTGCCGGGAGCTCGTTCACGCCATGGCACGCGGTCTGCCACTCCGCTTTTGACGCGCGTGTCGCCTGATCGACGTACGATTGAGACGCGATCAGGCTTGGGCAGGAGTAACCCAGATGGGTGAGAAACCGCTTGACACCGGTATTCCACCGTCTCGCGAGACACTCACAGCAGAAATGACACAAACAGCGTTCCAGCGCCGCGTTGTGACACATCTCAACCCGGAGGAGGTGCTGGAGCGTGCGATCGCCTTTTTTAGCGCGCGCGGCTATCGGGCCGGTCGCACCGGTCGACCGAACCAGGTCTATGTGATCGGGAAGCGCGAGGGAGTTCTTCCCCGTGTGACCGCGGAGATCCTTGTCCAGCCGAACGTTGGACGCCGCAGAGCAACCTTGGTGACAGTCAGCGGATTCGGCCCACAACTCCGTGAGCATCTCGCAGCGTTCGTTCAGGAACTTCGCCGCGAGCGCCGTACGTCCTAGCTGGAGACGTCGCGTGGCATCTCGACTTGGTCGCCCGTTACGATGCCAAACCGCTCATTCTCCTGTTCGACGATGTCGAGCCCTGCCTCGCGCCGTAAGCGATCACGAAGGTACTTGGTGACCGCCGCCTTCAATGTTCCTAGGGCTAACGTCGCACAACGGGGACGAAGTCTGACCGCCTCCTCGCCGATCAACTCAGCCATGAGGTGGTAATCCGCTTCCAGCACCTGATCGAGCGTCCAGCGTTCCTCATTGACGACGTCGAGCAGAATGTCCGCAGCAGCTTGGCTAATCGTGCAGCCCTCGCCCTCGAACGACGCCGCAGCAACCAGGTGCCCCTCTGGGTCCACTTTGAGGTAGATGGTCACGATGTCACCACAACCTGGATTGCCACCGGGCATGACAACATCCGCGTCCGGCAGCTGATGCCGATGTCGTGGGTGGCGGTAGTGCTCGACTAACTGCTCCATCAGTTCTTGCTTGTCCATGCCGACCCCTTCGATGGTTGACGAATCCCGAGTGACGCGGTAAGGTATACCACAGGTGAGAACAAGAATCATTCTCACTTTGGAGTGAGTGACGGGTTATGCTTCCAGCCGGATTTCGAATGACACCACAGCGAATGGCGATCCTCGCCGAGGTGCAGAATGCGGAGCGGCATCTCACGGCGGCTGAGATCTATGAACGAGTGCGCCGCAAGTATCCGACGATCGCTTATGGAACCGTCTACCGCACCTTACACCTTTTGGCCAAGCACGGGTTGATCCAAGAGTTTCCATTCGGCGACAACGCGAGCCTCTTCGACCGGCGAACCGACCGGCACGACCACGTGCACTGCGTGGTCTGCGGCGAACTCGTTGACGTCGAAGTTCCGATCGCATTGCTTGCTCGGCAAGTCGCAGCCGAGCAAACAGGCTTCGAGATCCTCGATCACCAGACCGTCTTTACGGGGATCTGCCCGGCCTGTCAAGAAAAGCGGGATCGTGACGCGCAGCAGCCCCGCACCGCGGGACGCCGGTGAGACCGCGGCACGCGCTGGGGGTACACTACGTGCACACTTTCGCAACGTTGTGGTAGAGTAAATTAGTGTCGCGAGTCTTTTGGAACGTGGGCATGACGAAGGAGGGAACATCGAATATGGCCGAGCACACGCCGCTGTTCATGATCGAGAACCTGCACGCGGGGATCGAAGGGAAGGAGATCCTCCGCGGGGTGAATTTGGTGATCGAGCGTGGTGAGATCCACGCATTGATGGGGCCGAATGGTTCTGGCAAGAGCACCCTTGCCTATGTCATTGCGGGACACCCGAATTACGAGGTGTACGAGGGACGCATCCTCTACAAGGGTGAGAATGTGTTGGAGCTCCCACCGGACGAGCGAGCCCGGTTGGGTATGTTCCTCGCCTTCCAATATCCGACTGCCATTCCTGGGGTGACGATGGCGAATTTCTTGCGCCTCGCCGTCAACTCTGTTCGGAAGGCACGCTACGGCGAGGACAAGGCACTCACACCTCGTGAGTTCCGTCGTCTCCTCCGTGAGAAATTGGACATGCTGCGCATGGACGAAATCTTTGCCTCTCGGTACCTCAACGAGGGGTTCTCGGGTGGTGAGAAAAAGCGGGCAGAAATCTTGCAAATGGCTATGCTCGAGCCGGAATTTGCCGTGCTCGACGAGACCGACTCGGGGCTGGATATCGACGCTCTGCGCACGGTCGCTGATGGCGTCAATCAGCTCTTCAACCCGAACATGGCCCTCCTCGTCATCACCCACTACCAGCGTATCCTCAACTATATCCGGCCGCACTATGTCCATGTCATGTTAGATGGGAAGATCGCCGTCTCGGGTGGGCCCGAACTGGCGGAAGAGCTTGAAGAGAAGGGCTACGACTGGGTGAAGACTCAGTACGCCGAGGCCGCGTCCTGAAGGCGCCTCACAGAAGGGAGGACACACCATGGCCACACCAGAAGTCGAACTGAAGCGACTGGGAAGCGAATACGCCGAAAAGTACGGGTTCCGCGACCCGGAACAGTACGTGTTCAAGGCACGCAAGGGACTTGACCGCGAGGTCGTCGAACAGATCTCGTGGATCAAGAACGAACCGGACTGGATGCGTGAGTTCCGCCTCAAGGCACTCGAGTATTTCCTGCGCCGCCCCATGCCGACCTGGGGTGCCGATCTCTCGGAGCTCAACTTCGACGAGATCGTTTACTACATTAAGCCGACTGAGCGACAGGGCTCAAGCTGGGATGAACTCCCCGAGCACATCCGCCGGACGTTTGATCGCCTGGGCATCCCCGAGGCTGAGCGGAAGTTCCTGGCCGGCGTCGGGGCCCAGTACGAGTCAGAAGTCGTCTACCACTCGCTGCGTGAGGAGCTCCAGCGTCTCGGCGTGATCTTCGTCGATATGGATACAGCGGTTCGCGAGTATCCCGACCTTGTGAAGCAGTACTTCGGCACGATTATACCCCCAAACGATAACAAGTTTGCTGCGCTGAACTCGGCCGTCTGGTCGGGCGGCTCGTTCGTTTACGTACCAGAGGGGGTCCGCGTCGAGGTCCCGCTCCAAGCATACTTCCGCATCAACGCCGAGAATGTTGGCCAGTTTGAACGGACCCTGATCATTGTCGAGCCGGGCGCCTACGTCCACTACGTCGAAGGGTGCACGGCACCGATCTACAGCGCAGCCTCTCTACACAGCGCGGTCGTCGAAATTATCGTCAAGGAAGGTGCCCGCTGCCGCTACACGACAATCCAGAACTGGTCGAAGAACGTGTACAACCTTGTCACCAAGCGTGCCGCGGCCTACCGCGATGCGACGATGGAATGGGTTGACGGGAACCTCGGCTCGAAGGTGACAATGAAGTACCCCGCAGTCTGGCTCATGGAGCCGGGGGCACGCGGCGAGGTGCTCTCGGTTGCCTTCGCCGGTGACGGGCAGCACCAAGATGCTGGCGGCAAGATGGTGCATGTGGCACCATACACGTCGTCACAGATTATCTCGAAGTCGATCTCCAAGGGGACTGGACGGGCAAGCTACCGCGGCCTGGTCAAGGTCCATCGTGGTGCGCATCACGTCCGAGCCAACGTGGTCTGCGACGCGCTTCTGCTCGACGAGCAGAGCCGTACGGATACCTACCCGTACATGGAGATCGAGGAAGAACAGGTGTCCATCGGTCATGAGGCGACGGTGAGCAAGGTCGCCGAGGAGCAGCTCTTCTACCTGCAGAGCCGTGGTCTCACCGAGGCCGAGGCCATGAGCATGATCGTTAATGGATTCATCGAGCCGATCACGAAGGAACTCCCGCTTGAGTACGCCGTCGAGCTGAACCGCTTGATCGCACTCGAGATGGAGGGTTCGGTCGGATGACACACCGGTGGCCCGGACCGGATCCGGGCCACCATTCGCTATCGAGGGGAGTCTATGAGCACCAGGGTTATCGAACGGACACGTGGTTTCACGAGGGAAGCTGCGGTAGAGCTCTCGCATGTACTTGGGGAACCAGAATGGCTTCGTGAGCGCCGTCTCGCAGCGTGGGAAGTGTACGAGCACACACCGATGCCAAGCCGCACCGACGAGGAGTGGCGACGCACTGATATCCGCCGGTTGCCGATCGACGCGGTTTGGCCCTACGCCGGACTGGGTCAGCGCGTCAGCAGCCCAGAAGCATTGCCGGCCGCGCTCTTCGAGACACTCGGTGACGCAGCACTCCGCTCTGGCCTCCTGGTACAGGTGGACGGATCAGTCGTTTACACGCAGCTGGACGATGAACTCGCACAGCGCGGAGTGATCTTCACCGACCTGCTCAGCGCAGCCCGCGAGGCCCCCGAGCTCGTCCAACGCTTCTTCATGACCGAGGCGGTCACGGTCCAGGACAACAAGTTTGCAGCGCTCCATGGGGCTTTCTGGAGCGGCGGGACCTTCCTCTATGTGCCAGAGGGTGTCGAGATCGCATTGCCGCTCCGGAGCTTCGTTTGGGCTGAGACCCCCGGCGCGGCGATCTTTGCCCATACCCTGCTGATCGCTGAGCCCGGCGCAAGCGTGGTGCTGATCGATACCTGGGCCTCACCGACCGTCGATGAGCCAGTCATTGCCTCCAACGTCGTGGAGCTCATCGTGCAGGAAGGAGCCCAGGTACGGTATATCCAGCTCCAGGACTGGGGCCGTAGCGTCTGGAATTTCACGACCCAGCGTGGCCTACTCCATCAGGACGCAGTGCTCAACACGTTGAACGTGAGCCTTGGATCACGCCTCAGCAAGGCCTTCATCGCGAGTAACCTTGTGGGTCCTGGTGCCACCGCTGAGATGCTCGGGCTCTACTTCGCCGACGACGCGCAGCATCTCGACCACCAGACGCGCCAGTGGCACGTCGCGCCATATGCCACCAGTGACCTTTTGTACAAGGGAGCGCTCAAGGATCGCGCTCGTACCGTCTTCAGCGGCTTAATCAAAGTATTCCCCCAAGCTCAGCGCACCGATGCGTACCAAGCAAACCGTAACCTGATTCTCTCCTCGACGGCGCGTGCCGACACGATCCCAAACCTGGAGATTGGCGCCAACGATGTGCGCTGTACACATGGCGCGACGGTCGGCCAAGTCGAGGAGGAGTATATTTTCTACCTGATGAGTCGTGGCATCAGCCGACCGGAAGCGGTCAAGCTGATCGTCGATGGCTTCTTTGATGAGGTGATCGAGCGCGTACCGGTCAACGAAGTGCAAGAGACGGTCCGCGCGGCGATCGCACGGAAGATTGGGCTATGAGCACCAAAGCTGGAACACAGCCACTCGATGTCCATCGCATCCGGACCGACTTTCCGATCTTGCAGCGGACGGTCCGTGATGGCAAGCCACTCGTCTACCTTGACAGTGCAGCGACGTCCCAAAAGCCAGCGAGCGTCATTGAGGCGCTCGCTGGCTTCTATCGAACGAGCAACGCGAATATTCACCGCGGAATCTATGAGCTCAGCGAAGACGCTTCGATCCTCTATGAAGAAGCACGAGCCAAAGTAGCCCGCTTTATTGGCGCATCTCGCCCTGACGAGATCGTCTTCGTCCGCAACACGACGGAGGCAATCAATCTCGTTGCGCGGACATGGGGCGTGGCCAACCTCCAGGCTGGTGACGTCGTCGTGACGACGATCCTGGAGCATCACTCTAATATTGTCCCCTGGCACCAACTGGCTGCCGAGCGAGGTATCGTGGTCCACTTCGTCGACATTGATGAGACGGGACGCCTCCGACTCGATCAACTCGAGACGCTGTTGCGTACTCAGCCGGTGAAGCTGGTCGCTGTAACCCACGTCTCGAATGCGCTCGGCACAATCAATCCGGTCAGCGACATCACACGCCTGGCGCACGAAGCAGGAGCCCTCGTCCTCGTCGACGGGGCACAGAGTGTTCCGCATCTGCCAGTCGATGTGCGAGCACTCGGCGCCGACTTCTTGGCGTTCTCCGGCCATAAGATGCTTGGGCCCTTTGGAATTGGTGTCCTTTGGGCGCGATACGAACTCCTGGCTTCCCTCCCGCCGTTCCTTGGTGGCGGTGGAATGATCCGCACTGTGACCACTGAGGGCTTCACACCGGGTGACGTTCCTGCCCGTTTCGAGGCGGGAACGCCGAGTGTGGCGGATGC
>DAOTWO010000026.1:0-6882 GCA_034435855.1 Thermomicrobium sp.
TCGCTCAGTGCCCGCTCCTCCTCTGGCATCTGGGCGTCTGGCAGCTCGCTTACCTCGAGCACAAGACCACCGGAGAGGGACGGCCGCACGCCAACGATCGTTCGAGAAACGTTCCCTTGCAGCGCGCGTGCCGCAGCGAATGCACGCTCCCAGAGCTCCGGGATCTGCGCCAACTCTTCCGGACTGAGTGACCGAGCGGCGATGGCCGGCAGAGTCTCGCAGCCGTAACACCGTGACTCGTCCGCGAGGATCCACGCCACCTCCTCACCCAGTGGGCCAGGAACCGCAATCCAACCGGCGCCCTCAGGAACCAGAGCCAGTTCAAGCCGCGCCGATCCGAGTCTCCGAATGGCCCCTTTCACGAGCTCCCCTCCGCCCAGGTCATTGCCGCGACATCGAGGGCCAGTCGTGCCTGCACATTGACCTCGAGATCGGCAAGCGCTTGTAGGGTAGCGCGGAGCCCCCGAGCCGTTCCAGAAAGTCCTTCCCGCCGCGCAAGTTCCTGCAGCGCAGCACGTGCTTCTTCATACACGATCGGCGCATTCAGATCCGCTGCCAGCCAGAGCGCATCCCGCCAGAGCTCCACGGCCAGCCGGAGCGTATCCTCGACGACTGCTCGGCGTCCACGCCGGTACTGCTCCGCCAAGCGCCGAGCGAAGCCGAGCGCTGCGAGCGGCTCACTCAGCGCTGCAAGCACTTCTGCGACCTGCTTTTCGCGGCGTGTCAACGCGGCATCGTCGCTCGCCATGCATAGCGCCTCGGCGATCCGGCCACGCGTCGCACGGGCCAGCCGCGCAGCGCGCTCTGGGGCAATACCACGCTCCTGCAACGCCTGCTGGACGAGAGCGAGCGGGAGCCGACTTAGTGCCAGCACGTGGCATCGGGAGCGGATCGTCTCCGGCACCGACTGGAGATCCTCGGCAATGAGGAGCAACACCGCGTAGGGTGGAGGCTCTTCGAGCGTCTTGAGGAGCGCATCAGCGGCATCACGCGACAGTCGCTCGGCATCATCGACGATTGCGATGCGCCAGGCACCTTCGAGTGGGCGGAGCGCGAGACTTGCACGGAGCTCACGGATCTGGTCAATCGAGAGGAGCTTCGCCTCCTCTCGCCCCTGTTCCAGACTGACCCGCGTGACGTCCGGGTGCACCCGCCGCAGAACGCGGTCGCACGAGCGGCAGCGTCCGCAGGGGCGCATCTCTGGCACCGCTTCACAGAGCAGTGCTTGGGCGAAAGCATACGCCAGCGTTGTCCGCCCAATTCCAGCAGGACCGGTCAAGAGGTAGGCATGATGCACGTGGCCACGCTGGATGGCCCGTGCCAAATACGAGATCACCCGCTCGTGGCCAATCACCGGCCAACGCGACTGAATCTCAAAGGCAGTTGAGATGCTCTGGTCGCTCACTTCACTTTCGCCGGTTGACGTGTTGGCAGTGAAACTGGTCCCTCGACCTCCTCACCCTGCGCGAGAGCCGTCACGATCTCATCGATCTCGCCCTGGCTCAAGCGCCGCTCACTGCCATAGGCACGGATCGCATCGAAGAGCTCCTTGCGCGTGACGATACTGACCGGCGATTCAAGAACCTCAAGCTGTGCCTGATCGTTGAGGAAGACGATCAGACCCTCGACAAGATCAGCACCAGGCAGATCACGCTGGGCAAGGAACCTTTGCAACGCTTCCACCTGGCGTTGACACTCAACGGTTGGATTGCCAAGCGGCGGGCCACCAAAGGTCAGGAGGCGGATGAGGAATCGGTCGAGCCGTCGCCACCGTGTTCCCTTGACCACGATCCGTCCCGCCAGTTCTCGCGTCGTAATGTTGAGGATCCCACCAGGCCAGATGAGGACATGCTCCGGCCGCCACCCCTCGGGGACGTCCGGATAATGAACCAGCGTATAGCGATCGTTCAACCGTCGCAGCGTGGAATCGAGAAGTTCGTCCGGACGCGGCCGACGATTCCACTTTGCCCACTGCTGCATACCCGCGTTGAAGAAGAGAAAGCCAGTAATGAGTGCAGCATAGGCAAGATAGATATAGAGAAGCTGCTGCAAGAAAGTCAGCGCAATGGAACCCAGCAAACCAGCAAGGCCGAGCGCGATCATCAGTCGTGCGGCACGCTGCCGCTTCTTCAGATATCCAACATTCCGCACAACGCGCATTCAAAGCCCCCGCTCAGCACTTGCTGATGGTCAGTCTAGCACGTGGTTCAAGACGGTGGCGGCTCATCTTCATGACGCGGCTGGATGATGGTGACTGTTCGCGGATACGGCGCACTCACACCCGCCTCACGCAACGCAACCAGGATGCGCCGCCGGAGCTCGCGCGCGACCCGCCACTGTTCGAGGGGTCGTGTTTTGACCGCAAGACGGACTGTCGCCTGTTGCGGTCCGATCGCTTCGACGCCAAAGACCTCGCCCGGCTCAAGCACAAGCGGGCCAAGTTCCGGATCGCTGGGCAAATTGGCAAGTAATGACTGCAGAACCGCGACAACCCGGTCGACGTCTTCTTCCGGCGTCAAGGCAACGTCGATAACTGCTCTTGCCCAATCACGTGAGAGATTCTGGACAATGCGGATCTCGCCATTCGGAATGACAACGTACGCGCCGTCGAGTGTGCGCAAGGCCGTGTAACGGAGCGTTAGCGCCTCGACCTGGCCACTCAGATTGTTCACCGTAATCACGTCTCCGACATGAAATTGGTCCTCCAGGACGATGAAGATGCCACCGATGATGTCACGAATCAGCGTTTGCGCACCCAAACCGATGGCAAGGCCCACGACCCCAGCGCTCGCAAGGAGTGGACCGATCGGTACCCCGTAGAGCGCGAGGACTGTCAATCCGGTCAGCAAGAGAATCGTGAGCCGGACAGCTGACTCGGCGAGCGTGGTCAAGGTGCGCACGCGGGTCGCAAGTTCCCGCGTAGTAAGCCGTTGTGCCTGCAGCAATCGCGCCACACCGCGGTGGATGGTAAGCCGGGCCAACCGCAACACAAGCCATGCGATGATGAGAACGAGAATTGCCAGGATGGTCGGTTCGACGAGGAGAACAAGTCGTTCAGTCAGACGCTCGAACACTCAGCGCAATCCTCTCCACCAGGACCCCTCCCACGAGCGCGTTCACCTCCTACCCCTCGATGATCCAGCGCGCGACCGCTTGCTCCCAGCCGTGGAGCATCCCATCTGCAATGAGCAGGATCCCCTGAGAAAGCGCCGTCTCCAGAGCATCACCGGGGCGTAGGACGGCGATCGCCGGAAGAACTGACCCGAGGACATCGCCGAGCACCATTGCCGTGGCACTGGCCCGAGCAAGTAGCGCCTCGTCCGCCTCTGGAGTAACAAAGACGAGAATCCAGAGCTGAACCGGAATCTGCGCGTGCCGGAGGGTTCCAGTCACCACCAAGTCAGCCGCCAGCCAGAAGTCGACGGCACTCTCCGGAAGCTGGGCCGCGAGCTCGTCATAGAAGAGTCCTGGCACACCCCAGCGGAGTGATGTGAGAGAGCGGCAAAAGAGCGACGGCAGGCGATGCTCAAGGTCTTGCCGGAAGCTAGCAAGGAGCAACCGTTCCTGCTCACGGACCAGCTGGCGGAGCAAGACACCAAACCCACCCAGCTGACCAGCAAGTTGATCCAGCTCCGGGCCTGCTCGTTGAAACTGTTCGACAAGACCCTTGATCGCCTGCTTCATCGCATCATCGACGTCGGTCATCCGCTCAAGTTGTATCGAGAGCGCAATGAGAGCGTCATTCACGCGAGCCTGGGCATTCGTCATGTCACGCAGCAGGGAACCGACCTGGCGCAGCGCCTCGGAAACGACGTGCAGCTGGTCCGTTGTATCGCGTTGGACCCGGATCAAGTCTCGAAGCTGGTTCACGGTCAGACGATGCAACGACACGATGTCCTGCATTGCTTGTTCGACTGCATCCCGAGATGACTGAGGTTCTGGAGTCACAGTCGTCTCACCTTCGTCCACCATCCGATTCGCGAAGGATCATAACACCGGCCTCACTGGGGAGACCGGGCAACGGGTGGCCAATCACACCCCGAGAGGCTCTCTCAGTGTTCATAGAGACCCATCGTTACTCTACCAAATAGACACCCGGTTACACAGTCAAAGACGAAGCCAAGTCGCACAGTGTAAGGCTATCTGCTTCTCAGAGTGGAATCACAGGCGCAAAGAGGTCTGCTCGTTTCGGGCAGGGCAGAGATGATCCGGGTCACCTTGCCCAAAGTACACGAGCGTCAGAGAAGAGCCTTGGCCATCACACCGCCAAGACCACAGGCGGATGGCCCCCTCACAGCCCGGCAACCTCTCGCAAGGGATTGCGCCACAAGCACGGTAGCAGGCCGAAAGCAAGAAACCAACGCCCCGCCCCCATGCTTTGGATGGTCAACAGAAGCCTGGTAGGTCGAGCCAGATGAAAGGCCACCCGCAACGTGCCCCTTGACACCGCTCCCCGATCGCTCTATCATGTCAGTATCCGACATATGCACTCGTAGGTGTACACGAACAGGAGGTACACAGATGGCTACTCAGGCAATCCCTGGCTATCGCTACGGCGACCCGTCGCTTCCTCGCGCCCCGTACACCGAGACGGATCTGAAGCCGCTCCTGCAAACCTTGCTCTTGACTGACGAGGACATCGCCGCACTGCGACGCGCCGGCGAGATTCTTGCACCCCATATTGAGGAACTCCTTGACGTCTGGTATGGCTTTGTCGGCAGCCACGATTTTCTGCTCCAATACTTTTCCACGTCCCAAGGGCCACAGAGCGACTACTTGGCTCGGGTGCGCCAGCGTTTCGGTCAGTGGGTACTCGATACCTGTCGTGCCGAGTTCGACCAGCGCTGGCTCGACTACGCCTACGAGATTGGTCGCCGTCACTTTGACAAGAAGAATCAGACAGATGGCGTTGAAGGTGCACCGCCCTTTATCCATTTCCGCTATATGCTCGCGCTCGTCTATCCGATCTATGCCACTGTTCGACCGTTCCTCGAGCGTGGAGAGAGCGATTCCGCGATGATTGACCGGATGCACCAGGCCTGGCTCAAAGCTGTCCTGCTCCAAGTGATTCTTTGGACCTATCCCTGGGTGAAGGAGGGAACCTGGTGAGCGGTCACTGACCCGCTCGACCTGCGTCGCCAGAAGAGACCCCTCATCAGGAGGCTCGGGCAGGGGCGGACGCCCAAGCGCCTCATGAGTTCTGCGCGCCCCCTCAGGCGGATCTTGGAGTGGTTCGCCTCGTGCGGGTCACGTTGCCGGGGAGCTGTGCTGTACTAGCACAGCTCCTTGGACCTTGTGTTGGAAGGACGACTGGCAGAAGACTGTGCAGTTGATTGCGGTGAGCGGACGTTCGAGGAGGCGCAAGCAGCTTGAAGAACCAAAGAATCGTGCATGCCCCGAAGGAACCAACAACAAAAACGACCCCGACGAGCCATTCGCGTCCCGGCGCGTCTCCGCCAGTCTCAGATTCACCCCCTTCCCGGCTCGCGCCGGTCCGGCTGGTGAACAGCCCTGGTGCTCGCTGCCGCGAGCAACTCCGACAGGTGGCTCTCGGAGCCGGAATGAGCAACCCGATGCCTCGGGCGCTCTCGCGACGGTCCGACGAGAACTCGTCGGGATCGCATGTCTAGGATACCCCAGTTGTGCCCTGCTGTCAACCCCTACAACAAAAACGTTCTCTCCTCCGGACAAGAGCCAGAGGCAAGAGCAGCTGCGCGCGCATCAATGACAAGGACGCTGCCCATCACCCGACTGTGGCAATGGAATCCACCAGATGTCTTCGACGCGCAGATAGGACACCAGCGCATTGAAATTCGAGACGAGAAACGCTGAAGGGTGCTGCGAAAGAATCTTGACGCAGCGATAGGATAAATGGGACCTTCGCTCAACCCCACCTTAGATCACGAGGGGCGAGACTTCTTCGTGCACAGTCGTCATTCACTACAACAATCTGCCTCGGTACACCAAGCGTGTTTTTGGCGCAAGGAACCTCCAGCAACTGCATGGGCTCCCGCTAGACACGAACCTCCCCGAGGTCACCGTAGAACCTCGGCGATTGTGGATTTTCGACAACTTCTCTTCGTTCGCTGAGAAGCTGAAGTTAGTTGAGACACAGCTGATCCGTTCGCCTGACCAGAGCAGCTGCGCTCGCATTCCGCAAGTGAACCGGTCCGCGGCGTTGCCGCTGGTAGAAACTATCTCCGCCCTTCGCTCGGCGCAATCCGTGGTACTTCAGAATGAGCCGCGTCGGCAAACGACTGAACGCATGCTATACTCACCGTGCGGATATGCGAGCCAGAGTCCAGCGGTCCTTGTTGTGGAGAGTGAGCCGTATACGATGACTGTCTTTGATCCCGAACTCCGTCAGCGGTCCCGCGCTGCGCGGGTCGCCATGGCATTACTCCGCTTGAGCCATGCAGTGAAAGCCATCTCTTCCGACGAAGTGAAAGGACTCGGGTTGACGCCGATGCAGGCGCAGGCGCTGCTCTGGGTCCGCTATACCAAGCCGTTCCTGGCATCGGTTGGGCGGCTCGCCCAAGCGCTGGGTGTGACCCACGTCACGGCGATTGGGGTGATCGATGCGCTCGAGCGTGAGGGATTGCTCACGCGAGAAACGAGCCACCACGATCGCCGCGTGACACTACTCCGTGTGACCCCCGCTGGTGAAGAGGTTGTCCACCGTTTGGAACGGTTCGGGCACACGCTCGAAGAAGCGCTTACGGGGATGGATGAGCGCGAACTCGCGACGCTCGAGCATGGGTTGGGAGCGGTCGTCTGGAGCTTACGAGCAGCCGGACTGCTTCAGGTTGCCGAAGCTTGCCGCGGCTGCGTGTATTTCCGTGAGAACGTGGCTCCAGGAACCAGTGAACCGCACCGCTGTGA
>DAOTWO010000027.1:0-14053 GCA_034435855.1 Thermomicrobium sp.
CCACAGCGCTTTATCGTTGATCTGCCGCCTGATCAGCGAGAGGCTGCCGAGGAGGCGATCCAGCGGCACGGCACACCGTTCGTCATTCCGTGGTCCGGATTTGACCGACCGATCGAGGATGTCGTCGAGTGTGCAGAGGAGTTTCGCCGGGTTTCTCAGGAGCGGCGAAAATGACCGCTGCTCGCCCTCCACGATGGTTCTTCCCATCCAACGCAAAAGGGGGAGATGGCCCGCCTGCAAGTCATGAGGCGCAGGTAGCGCAAGGAGGCCTCAGGACGGTGTTTCCTCGGAGTGACCGATTCGGCGTCTGGACTTGACCGTGGTACCATCTCCGTGGCATGGCGCGGTGCGCCTGGCGAAGGGAGAACAGACAATGGCGACAGTGCTTCATCCTCTCAGCTCGACACGTGAACGTGAGCGAGTGCCTATCGTGGAAGCAACGGGTGTTGTCAAGGTCTATGACACTGGACGGGTCAAGGTTCCCGCGTTGCGTGGTGTCTCGCTCACGGTCTACCGGGGCGAGATGGTTGCGGTGATGGGACCATCAGGGAGTGGCAAGACTACCCTCCTGAATTGTCTTTCCGGTCTGGACACGATCGATGAGGGCCGGATTCTCATCGCGGGGAAGGAGCTCGCGAAGTTACCGGACGATGTCCGATCAGGGTTCCGCGCGCGGCATATGGGATTTGTGTTTCAGCTGTTCAACTTGATTCCCGTATTGACTGCACTCGAGAACGTGGAACTTCCAGCGCTGCTGGCAGGGGTCCGTCCAAGCGAGGCACGACGCCGCGCAATGCAAGTACTTGAACAGGTCGGCCTTGCCGATCGGGCTGGGCATAAGCCGGCGGAGCTGTCCGGTGGCCAGCAACAGCGCGTTGCCATTGCCAGGGCACTCGTGAACCAGCCCGACATTATCTGGGCTGACGAACCGACCGGGAACCTTGATACCGAAACAGCCGACGAGGTGATGGCTCTGATGCGACGCTTAAATCAAGAGAACGGACAGACGTTCGTCATTGTGACGCACGATCCTCGGATCGGGGCAATGTGTGACCGTATTATCCACATGCGTGATGGCATCATCATTGATGACGGCCTGGCGCAGCTTCAGGTAGCCGATGGTGGAGAGTGAGGTGCCTGGTGAACGAGATTTTTGGCGTCTCGCTCGACCTCGTGCTGCGCATTCTGATCGGTGCCTTCGCAGTCGTCCTTGTGCTGACCGGTGGCCTGTGGCTCTGGCGCCCTGTCCTTGGGCGGATGGCGCTGCGCAACATCCCACGGCGGCCAGTACAGACGGTCTTAATCGTGCTTGGGCTCATGCTGAGCACGCTGATCTTCTCTGCGTCCCTGACTACTGGGACGACTCTTCAACAGAGCATTACCGGCCAGGTACTCCGGCTCACTGGTCCGGTCGATGAACTTGTTGTCCAAGCGAGCGGTGATACGCGCTTTGCTGGCCCACAGCCGGGCGTCTATTTGCCTTCCACAGTCGTGGATGAACTCGACCGCTTGCGCGAGCGCGAACCACGACTGGTCGCCGTCGTGCCGGTGCTCTGGCAGCCGGTGGCGGCAATTGACCTCAGGACCAAACAGAGTGAGCCGGCACTGAATTTGATGGGCGTCCCGCCTGAACGGCTTGCTGCAATTGGAGGATTGACCGACCGTGAAGGTCGTCAACTCGATCTGGCACGTCTTGCTGCTGATGAGGTCGTGCTCGGCGCGGAGGCTGCCAAGCGCCTGGATGCAGAAATTGGCGACGAGCTCCAGCTCTTCCTCGCCGGGCAACCATTGCAAGTACGGGTCGCGGCGATTGCTCCGGACAGTTTCTTGACTGGTACGTTGAATGTGGGCGATGCCGGCGGGCTGGTCATCTCGCTCACTCGAGCTGAGCAGTTGCTCGGTATCTCTGGTCAAGTGAGCTTTGTCGCGTTGAGCAATGGCGATGGGCTTGCAGACAGCGAAGCAGTGACAGCAGCCGTGAATGACGTTCTGGCCGGGACTCCCTATCGTGCGGTTGCGGTGAAGCAGCGAGCGGTTCAGCAAGCCGAGCAGGCGGGTGAGGCTTTCACGAACTTGTTTCTGCTTTCCGGTACGTTTTCGGTGGCAGCCGGAATCTTGCTCATCTTCTTGATCTTCTCGCTCCTTGCTGCCGAGCGAAAGACCGAAATGGGAACGATGCGCGCGCTTGGGATGAAGCGCTGGCATCTGGTGGCGCTTTTTGCCCTCGAGGGAATGGGCTACAACCTGATCTCTGCTCTGGTTGGCGCAGTGGCCGGAGTTGCTGTGGCCTACGCGATTGCAGGCTTTATGGGACAGCTGGTTGGTGAGTTTTTCACGATCGAGCCGTCCTGGCGCTTCCGCGATGTGGTTCTGGCCTATCTCTTGGGCATCGTCGTGACGTACGTTACTGTCGTCGTTGCGGCGTGGCGGGTGAGCAGACTGAATATCGTAGCGGCTGTCCGTGATCTTCCAGAACCGCAACTCCCGCGGGCGAGTCGGCGCTGGCTCGTTGCAGGGGTACTAGGGACGATTGCAGGTGCGGGGTTGTGCTGGCTTGGTCTTGCACGGGAAAGTCTCGGCTGGTTCGGACTTGGCATGTCGCTTCTCCCGCTGAGCCTGGCAGCGGTGCTTCGGCGCTTCGGTGTGCCGCCACGACCACTCTACAGCGTGGCCGCACTGCTGGTGCTCGTCTACTGGCTTCTGCCAGATGCATGGCATGAGCGGCTCTTCGGTTCCATGAGCGGTGGTTTCGAACTCTTTGTCCTTTCTGGACTGATGATGGTCGCTGCCCTGACAGTGTTCCTGGTGTGGAATATCGAAGTCGCTGTCGGGCTTGTGGGGCGGTTGGGCCGTGCCTTCCGCCGTTGGCTTCCGGCGGTGCGGATCGCCGTGGCTTACCCGATGGCCTCGCGCGGGCGGACAGGCCTGACGGTCGCGATGTTCAGCTTGATCGTCTTTGCGCTTGTGGTCATGTCGACCATCTCGGTGAATGTTGTCGCCCTCTTCACCGGTGAATACGCCGATGCGGGCTGGGATATCGAGATCTCGCAAGTGGGTGTAGCCCCAATTCCAAACTTCCTCCAAGCGCTTCAGGATGGGGGCGTTGATACGAGTACGATTCGCGCGACTGGCTGGACGCTGAGTGTCCCTTGGCCGCGTGTCGGTGTGCGACCGATGGGTGATGGTGATTGGATGCGGTATCCGGTCCGTGGGATCGATGCCGACTTTGCGGCGAGCGTCGAGGCTCCGCTACAGCTGCGCAGTCCGGAGTTCGCGAGCGACCGCCAAGCGTGGGAGGCGGTGGCGCGCGATCCCTCACTGGCCATTGTGGATGGTGCAGTGCTGCAGCAACGAGGTGGCGATCCAGCAAACCTCTACCTCCCCGGTTTGCGCGGGGATTCAGGAATCTTGCGACCGCTCGATATCGAGCTGCGTGACAACGCGAGTGGCCAGGTGACCACCGTGCGAGTGATCGGTGTTGTCGATGCCCGTGTCTCCTCGCTTTCTGGAATCTATGTTTCGAGCGAGATCATCCCGCAAACGTTTGGGCGTCCATCGAGTATCGAATACTATCTCCGTTTGGCTCCAGGCATTGATGCTCGCACCTTCGCGCGGCAAATCGAGGCGGCACTGCTTCCGTATGGTGCGCAGGCCGAAGCGACGGCAGACGTGATCGGTCGGGCGACCGGGTTTATCCGCGGTTTCATCCGCATCATCCAGGGGTTTATGGCACTCGGGTTGATCGTTGGTATTGCCGCGCTCGGGGTGGTCTCCTATCGTGCTGTGATTGAACGGCGGCACCAGATCGGCGCACTGCGTGCAATTGGGTATCGGCGAGCGATGGTGGCGCTCGGTTTTCTCCTGGAATCGGCATTGGTCACCAGTGCCGGGATCGTTGGTGGTGCTCTCCTCGGGGTGCTGCTAGCGCGAAACGTTGTCACTGGAGAACAAGATTTGGCTGGTGGGCTCGAAGGGTTCTCGCTGGTGATTCCGTGGGGGCAACTGCTCTTCTTCAGCGGCCTTGCGTTGGGCGTGGCCCTGTTGATGGCCTATGTCCCAGCACGCCAGGCATCGCGGGTGTCGATCGTCGAGGCATTGCGCTATGAGTGAGGGCGATCCCGGATGCGTGTGCGGTGCCTCATGCTCGCTGTCCTGCTGTGTTGGTGGTTCGCACAGACGGCGGTGATTCGTGCGCAAACGCCGGGTAACCAGGCGTCAACCCACACTGTCACGGCACGGGTTGTCCAGATACTTGAGGAGGGGGTCACGACAGTTGGCCCGGTGACACAGCCGTACCAGCGCTTGCTCGTGGAGTTGACGAGTGGCCCTGAGAAAGGGAAGGTGGTCGAGATCACGATCGGTGTCCGTGATCTGAACACTGCTGGGCAGCGTTTCCTGCCGGGCGATCGCTTGTATGTCTCTGTCTCGACCGGTCCAGATGGCAGCCGTGCCTATACCCTCTTGGATCGCGACCGCTCGACGCCGCTCGCAGTGCTGGCTGTCCTCTTTGCCGGGGCGATCGTGGCGCTCGGGCGGTGGAAAGGGCTGCGGGCGCTTCTCGGCCTCGGGTTCACCTTCGTCGTCCTGATTTGGGTTCTGGTGCCGCTCATTCTTCGCGGGTACCCGCCGGTGCCGGTAGCGATCGCCGTGTCGTTTGTCGTCTTCACAGTCACCTTGTTCCTCACGCATGGTGTTGGACGCATGTCGCTTGCTGCGATGGCCGGTACGAGTGTGAGCCTCCTGCTGACGGGCCTTCTTGCCGCGCTCTTTTCTGAAGCTGCGGGATTAACCGGTTTGGCAGATGAGGAATCGAGCTTTCTCCAAGTCGTGCTTGGTGACCGTGCCGTGAGTCCGCGCGGTTTGCTGCTCGCTGGAATGCTTGTCGGTGCACTCGGTGTTCTTGACGATATTACTGTGTCGCAGAGCTCACTCGTCTTCGAGTTGCGGCGTGCTAACGCGGCTCTTAGCGGGTGGGAGCTCTTTTCAGCCGGCGTGCGGGTCGGCCGCGACCACATTGCGGCCACGGTGAACACACTCGTCCTGGCGTACGCTGGTGCAGCACTGCCACTGCTCCTGCTCTTCAGCCAACTCGACGAGCCACTGCTCTGGACGGTTAATCGCGAGATCGTCGCTCAAGAGATTGTGCAGACATTGGTGGGGAGTCTGGGATTGATCGCGGCTGTGCCGCTGACCACTGGTTTTGCAGCCTGGCTGGCAGTGCGGACACCGGCCGAAAGGGTGAGGGAGCAACTACACCAGCACGCGCATCAGCACTATTGACGTCGCTCACGTGCGAGGGAACGAGGTAGTCCTCTGGACGGAGTTCGCGAGTCCAATCGGACCGATTCGTCTCTATAGCTGGCGACGGGGGCTCCTTGGTCCCGTGCTGCCTGGGAGCAATGCGGCGCAGCTAGAGAGCAGAATTGAGCGGCAACTCGGTGCTTCCGGAAAGATAACGATCGTCCGAGGTGAGAGCGATGCGTTACTGGCGCACGCTGTGCAGCAGCTAGCAGAGTACTTTGCGGGGGCCCGAGAGCGCTTCGATCTCTCGCTCGATCTCTGTGGGACGCCCTTCCAACTTCGCGTGTGGGAACTCGTCCAGGCGATCCCGTACGGACAAACACGGTCATATGCGGCGCTGGCTCGTGATCTGGGGCGTCCGAGAGCAGCACGCGCCGTTGGTGCGGCAGTCGGTGCCAATCCCCTCCCGATTGTTGTGCCGTGCCATCGGGTCGTCGGGACACATGGGGAGCTCGTCGGTTATGCGGGCGGTTTGGCGTGCAAAGCGTGGCTCCTGGAGCATGAACGGGCGAGCCGTATCGTCTCCACCTGATCATCACCATCCTCGTTCGAGTCGTTGAAAAGCGCGATGCATACGGCGTGCGATCCGTTGCCGTTCCACCCGGTCTGGGTTCCGGAAGAGCCAGACGAGAATGAGCCCGGCGATGAAGCCGCCAATATGTGCCCAGTACGCCACGCCTCCAGTGTTGGCGGTCGGTACGCCCAGAGATGCCAAGCCGGCGAAGAACTGGAGGATGAACCAAAGGCCGATGAGGATGATCGCGGGAAGGTAAAAGAAGATCGGTATGAACCCGAAGAGGGCGACTGTTCGCACTAGCCCTCCTGGATACAGCACAAGGTACGCTCCCATGACGGCGGAGATCGCTCCTGAGGCGCCGATCATCGGAATGCGAGAGGACGGGTCCAGCAATATCTGTGTCCATGCGGCAGCAACGCCCCCGAGGAGATAAAAGATGAGATACCGGAAGTGGCCCATCGAGTCTTCAACATTGTCGCCGAAGATATACAGGTACCACATGTTCCCGATTAAGTGAGCAAAACCACCATGCAGGAACATCGACGTGAAGATCGTGAGGTAGATCGGGAAGCCAACGGTTGGTGGTATGTCAATGCCACGCGTGAGTTCGAAAGGGATGGCTCCGTATTTGAAGACAAACGCCTCGAGTTGCCGTGGAGACTGGGCGAGCAGGAGAAGCTGGTAGAGGAACACGAGGACGTTCGTTGCGATCAGCACCGTGTTGACGATTGGAAAACTCTGCCTGCCGCTGTTGTCGTCACCAATCGGGAACATTGCGTCTCTGCCTTTCGGCCCAGAATCACTCGCTGGTCACGCCGCATGTTGTGGCGTGACCAGCATCGTCGTCCCGTTCACTCGCCTTGGCGCGTCTCTTCTTCAGCCTGCTCGGCGAGAAGACGGCGAAATTGATGAACCTCTTGCTCATAGCCTTGGTACTGGAAGGTGACCCGTGACTGGTTGTTGGCGTCGCCACGGATGTCGATCTCGACGAGACCGTGCACGTCCTCAAAACGCATAAAGCCAGCCAAATCGCGGACCAGTGGTAGGCCGAGTTGCTCACCGAAGAAGAGGCGCGCCTGGCGGGCCACTTCGTCGGGGTGCAGTCGGAACGGATGCGTCTCTGCCATCGTGGGCTCCTTCCTTCTGCGACGCATCAGGTCGTTCATGCACGACGATACCCGTGTTGACATCGAGGATGCAAGGGCCATCCTCGTGACGGAGGGGCACTCTGCTTCGTCCGTTTCTCAGAACTCTTCGCCATGGTGAGACGTGCTCACGAACCCGTAGCGAGTTCGTGTACTGTCGCAAGCACACGGTCGACGTCAGCGAGGTCGGGAAGGACGGTCGACGCGCCGGCGGTACGGAGTTCTTCAGGACCGAAACGGCCGGTTGTGACAGCAAGGACCTTTGCGCCACTCTCCAATGCGGCGGCGACATCTCGTGGGGTGTCACCGACCAGAATTGTTTGTGCAAGTGGTATATCGAGCCCATACCGGATCTTCACTGTGAGTCGGGCGCGGGCGACGAGAACATGTCGCTCCTCAGCCTGGTCGCCATAGGCGCCAAAGGGGAGCAGCTGGTCGAGATCTGCAGCGGCTAGCTTCGTCCGCGCAACGAGCTCGGTGTTGCCAGTGAGCACACCGGCGAGATGCCCTTGTTGCCAGAGCCGGGGGAGGAGGTCGCGTACGCCCGGTAGGACCCAGCTCCGTCGATCACCGCGACGGACACGCTCTGCGTAATGTTTCCCTGTCTGTTGCAAGATTTCGGGCAAGAGGCGCTCGATCGTCTCATTGTCAAGTCCGTGGCGTAGGAGTGCAAGTCGAGCGATCTGCCGGTCGAGCATGCCAGCAAGGGGAATACCGTCGAGTGCTACCGGCTCGCCAACGAACTCGTAAAGTGCGAGTCGCATCGCTTCGGCGTGTACCGGGTCACCTGCGCGAAGCAATGTCCCGTCGATATCGAAGAGCAGAAGGAGCGGCATCATCGGCTCCTGGCTTGTGGCGCGCAGAACCGCAGAACGATCTCGAACAGCGCCCGAGTGGCGAACTCAAGCGTCGAAACCGAAATGCGCTCGTCATGAGCATGAGCGAGATCGAACTCCTCGGGGTGATCTCGCATCGGCATGAAGCCGTACACCTTGATTCCTGGCAGGCACTTTGCATCGGTCCCGCCAGGTACGAGATAGGGTACAACTCGTGCTCCGGGGTCGAGTTCGGCCATTGTCTCGCAAATAGTTCGGAAGAGGGGAGAGTCAGGCTCGGTCTCGAGGCCTCGGCCGCGGCTTGTCAACTCGACCTCAACGTTGGGCCCAACGAGTCGCTGCACCTCTGCAGCGAAGACCTCCGGATCTTGGCCGGGAAGAATTCGGCCATCGACCTCCACGACGACTTCAGAAGGGATGACGTTGATACGATGCCCACCGTGCACGATGGTCGGAACCGCTGTATTGCGTGTCATCGCGTACAAGAGTCGCCGCTCGGCCGGGCCGAGGGGCAGTGCAGCGAGCCGCTCCCAGGTTGGATCGGCAAGCACCGCTTCAATTTGGTCGTGGACCGGCTTGCCCAGCGCTTGGCCAAGTTCTCGGAGAAGCCGAATGACGGTTGGTGTGAGCACCGTTGGGAAGGTATGCGTACTGAGGGTGAGAATCGCGCGTGCCGCGTGCTGCATTGCCGTGTTCGGAATCGGCATCGAGGCATGTCCGGGCTCGCCTCGCGCGGTGAGACGCAAGCGTGCGGCCCCTTTCTCTCCGGTTTGGCAGAGGTAAAAACGGCGCCCACCGAGCTCCAGCGCCATCCCGCCTCCTTCGTTGATGGCGTACTCGGCGTCGATGAGCTCGCGCCGGTGTTGCCACATCCAGCAAGCGCCGAACTGGCCACCCGCCTCCTCATCGGCAAAGACAGCGAAGATCAGGTCACGCTCAAGTGGCAAGCCTAATCGTCGCAGAAGCAGCATCACACCGAGTTCACAGGCTACCAGCCCTTTGGTGTCGACTGCTCCACGTCCCCACACACGACCATTGACAAGTTCACCCCCGAACGGGTCACGCGTCCACTTGTCGCGTTCGACGCTGACAACATCGCTGTGGGCCATGAGGAGCAAGGGACGTGCCCGACCGCTTCCCCGGATGCGCGCGACAAGGTTGCCGCGCCCGGGCGCACTTTCGATGACCTCGGCTGAGATCCCTTCGCGTTCGAGCACGGTGGCCAGGTACTCTGCGAGCGGTGTCTCGTTTCCCGGTGGATTGACAGTTTCAAACCGGATAAGCGCCTGCAGGTGGCGCGTCACCTCGTCACGGACGGACGCCCAGTCAATTGCCCACTCGGTCACTCCGGTCTCCTTCCTTCTTCCCCGCGCACCAGTATCGCAGCTGTAAGGACAAGCAGCCCACCGACGAGCTGCGCTCCACTCGGCCGTTCACCAAGTGTGAGCACGGCAACAAGGACGGAGGCAACCGGCTCAAACGTGCCGAGGATGGCCGCCGGCGTGGGGCCAAGCCGGACAGTACCGATCAGGAAGAGTTGCACCGGTAGGAACGTCGCGAGCACCACAATGCCGAGCACCGGTGCCAGTGCAGGGAGGGTGATCATGAGCGACTCATTGCTGGACCACACAAAGAGGAGCGCGAAAAGAGTCGTTGCTGAAAAAATGCAAGCGGTTACCGCAACCGGTGAGGCATCCCGAAATCCACGGTGTGCTAACACGATATAACCGGCATACAACGAGGCCGAAAGGATCATCATGATCGCAGCGAAGGGGTCAATGCCACCCCAGTGCCAGCCGAGTGTGATTGCGGTGCCACTGAGCGCGGCGACCATGGCGATCAGTTGGCGGATGGACGGCACCTCGCGCCATCCAAGCAGCCGGAATCCCACTACCAGGAGGGGGTAAACGTAAAAGAGGATCGCTGCAGTGGAGACTGAGATGCGCTGCAAGGCGACGAGGTAGAGGGTCGTGTTGCCGGTAAAGCACGCGACAGCGAGCAGCGCGAGGAGCGTGCGATGTCGTGTCCACGGTTGTGTTCCGACCAAAGATCCTCGCCGCCACCATTCAAGGGGAAGCGTCAGGAAGACGAGGAGCGTCGAGAACCCGAAGCGCCAGAGGATGAGGGCCGGAACAGAAACCCCTTCCGCATAGGCGACCTTTGTCAAGGTGGCAAGCGTTCCGAAGCCAAGAGCGGAGAGGAGAACCGCACCGGCTCCAATCGGATCGAGGCCTCTGGAGCGTGACACTTTGGCGAGAACCTGGGCTGGTATCGTCACAGCCACACCTCACTCGGGAGATTGTCGCGCAGGGTGTGGTTCGACACAACTGGCCTCGGCGTAACCGGTCAGTCACTCTCTTGATCACTGTGTTCACCAGGAACAGTGTTCTGCTCAGCACGCGAGAAGTTGGTGACAAATGCCGTGTCTAGGCAGGCTCGGTGAGGACACCTTTTCTAAGGCCCTACCGTCTGATCGGATCAGCGCAGTATAGCCCTCGCGCGGTTCATCATACTGGCGATCAAGGGGTGAAACCTGCCGTCTGGGGTTAGGGAATGAGATGATGAGCTGTGGGTGAGGGCCCTTGCGCCAAGCCGTTTTGGAAAGGTCCTGTCTGAGCACATGATGTCTGCTCAGGCCGAGTGCAGCACGTGCGGGATGGGTACAACGGGAGCCGTCCGTGGAGTGTTACGCGGCCAGCCTGATGCTCGGCGCTGGAGGACGATCGGTGCTGCGCCACACGGGAGCGGCCGTGCGAGAACGCAATGGCGGTTCGCCGTCGTGCTCGCCTACGTAGGCGTTTTGGAGGCCGAGGAGCTGTGTTTGCGCTAAGTCGAAGTTTTGGGCAAAAGGCGCATCAACTCACGTTGTGGTGGAGTGAGTGGTGTCTTCCCCTCGTTCTTTTCGCTGCGCCAAGACGTTCATCGACGTCGGAGGGCATCCGAGGACTGTTCGGGTCAGTGAGAGTGCCGAGATGAGCGCTCTCCAGGTGACTGTCAGAAGTAGAATAACCGAGACGGTACTGCTCAGGGCCGGCTTGGTGCGATGGTGAGCGCGAACGGCTTTGATCCGACGCTTGATTACTACCGAGTCCTCGGTGTTCCGGTCACTGCGACTGCGGAGGAAATTCGTCGAGCCTATCGGGAACTGATGCGCTGCTGTCATCCCGATCGTGTTCGTGACCCGGATCAGCGCCGTATCGCGGAAGAGCGTGCGAAGCTACTGAATGTAGCCTATGCTGTGTTGAGTGACCCCGTGCAACGACGAGCGTACGACGAGCAGCTGCGCCAGCGTGCTGTCGCCGAGTTCCTGTTCCAACGGTATACCGGCCCTGCACCGACAGGAACTCGAATGATGTCCGGACGTCGGAGCAGAGCATCACTTACGTACGATGTTGCGGCCTTTGTACAGCTCTTGGCCGTGACTGTCATCTTTGTCGCTGCGCTGGTGCTTCTGCTCCTTGCGAGTAGTGCCGTGAGCGAGCTGTTTGCTGCTGTGTCCTAACGCGACACTGGTTCCCACCGTCTGCTCGCCCCATCCTGATGCAGGCGACCGGGCACCGGCGGGAAATGGCTCGCGAGGATCGGAATTCCCTCGGTTGTCGCGCGCTCAATGACAACTTTCCTTGTCGCAATTGCAGTGTCCGGGATCATGTCGAACGCCGAGCACCACTCAGGATACGTGATCTGTGCTGGATGGGTGAATACGTCTGCCACGAGCCAGACGGCGGACGTTGCATCACCGAGTTCCACTCGAAGCAGTCCTGGTGTATGCCCGGGAGCAAGGGCGACTTTAAGCCCGTGGGAGAGTTCGACTGGACCCTCGACGGGCTCTAGAACCCCGGCGCCCTCAAGCGGAGCGAGGCACTGGTCGAGATACCCCGGAACGATAGCGTGCATCGCTGCCCGGACGTCATCGCGGTGGAACGCTTCTAGCTCGGCATGGCTGACGATATAGCGAGCTCGGGGAAAGGTGGGTTGTCCATCTCGCGTGACCCATCCGACGTGATCGGGATGCAAGTGCGTAAGCACCACGGTATCGATCACGTCTGGAGTGAGACCGCGGCGCGCGAGTTCGTCGAGAAGGGCGCCGCGTGCATGGCCAAAGAGCGGTGCTGGTCCGGGGCCGATCCCAGCGTCGACGAGGATGGTGCGACCATAACCGCGGATCAGGTAGCAAGTGACGCGCGTGTAGAGCTTATCTGACCCGGAAACGGTGTCCGGATACCATGCGCGAATAGGCTCCCAAGCAGTTTCCGGGACATCGGGAAAGACGACAGATACGGGAAAAAATGCTCCTTCAACATCGATGAGTGCCTCGAGTGTATAGCCACCGATAGTGATCGTATGGGTATGCATCGCATTGCCTCCTTTCGCGCGATTGGTCAGGCTAGCACGCAAATGGGGCGTGGGCAAGGAGCCGGCGCGCTCTACGGCTCTCGCTTTGGGAACTCTCGGTGCTGCCTGTTCGTCTCTGTTTTGGACAACAGTGCAAGGGGGGTCAGATGGTACAAACGGTGGATCGTCAACGAGTAGTCCCTTTGACGCTGCTTCTTGCGGTATCCTTGGTACTCCTTGCTTGTAGAGTTCCTGCCGCAGGAGAAGGAAACCCGGTTGTTCCCTCACCAACCCAGGGCGCGACACAACAGCCGACTCCGACACCGTCCACGGAGCGGGTCGATGTCACGATTCGCAATGCGACATTGCGTCCGGTAGACACTCATCAGACGGAGTTAGTGGTCGACCTGACTGTTCCGGACGCATGCACGGAGGTGCGGTATGCTGTCACCCGTGAAGGCATGCGGATCCGCATTGCGGTTTGGGGCGAGCGGCCCCTCGGTGTGATGTGTGCCCAGGTGCTCCGCGATGAGCAGGTGGTCATTCCAATCGGATTCGCGGTCAACGGAGGGTTCGTTGTCGAACTCAATGGCGTGGAGCTCTCTCCAAGCCCCGAGGAGAATTCGGTGGGTGAGCCGGGAACAGGAGCGTTGGACTACGGACTCGCCTCTGTCGAACAGGTCGAGATACGAAGTGTGGACGATAACCCGCGTCATGTGATTCTTGAGATCCAGGGACATCTGCCAGACGCGTGTGCCGAGCTCGTGGAACACCCGAGTATCTCGATTGTTGGGAAGGAAGTAATGGTGCAGTTGGAGTGGGAGCGACCACGGGGTCTCATGTGTGCGCAGGTACTCCGTCCGTTCACGACGAGCGTCGATCTGGGGGAGCTTGAACCCGGCACCTACACACTCATCGTCAACGATCTTCAGACCACGTTCGGGGTGGAGTGAGACGTGTGCTTCTCCAGCGTGGGGAGCGACGTTCGGCGAAGGCGCGGAGCCCTTCTTCATATTCGGGACTCGCGTCCAGCAAGCGACGGAGCGAGCGGATATCGGCGAGGGTGACTGCGTCGGTCGTGAGCGCGCGGCGGAGCGCAGCTTTCGCCGCGCGTACTGCGCCTGGCGCTGCCTGCTGAAGCTCGGAAAGCCATTCGACGATAGCGTCGTCGAGCTGCTCTGGTTGGCAAAGCCGATCAACAAGGCCGATTTGATGGGCTTCATGGGCATCGAGCGTACGGCCAGAAAAGAGTAAGTCTGCTGCTCGGCCTGGACCGATCAGCAGCGGCAGACGAAGAAGCCCCCCTGCTCCCGGAAAGATTCCACGCCGGACCTCAGGAAAGCCGATCTGCGCCGTGGTATCAGCGAAGCGCAGGTCGCAGGCCAGGGCCAATTCCGCTCCACCAGCGAGGCAGGCACCACTGATTGCGGCCACAGTGGGAACTGGAAGATCGGCGAGCGCTTCGACGGCGGCGGCGATTGCCTCAGTGTGTGCGGCACGCTCATCCGGTGACAATCCGAGGCGCTCCCTCAAATCAGCACCGGCGCAGAAGGCTGGAGGTGCTCCGCGCAGGACGACCGCGCGGAGCGTCTGATCACGAGCCAGCTCGCGGGCCGTCGACTCAAGAGCGTGAGCAAGAGTAAGGTCAAGTGCGTTGCGCACCGCCGGGCGGTTCAAGGTGAGTGTGACGATGGAACCGTCACGAGCCACGAGGAGAACCGGCTGAGTCATGGCTGTGATCCTCCGCTGTGTCGACCACCCCAAGCGATCAAGGGTAAGCCCACCGGCATCGTGCTCACCTTGGGAGTATGGCACAGAGTGTGTAAAGGCGCATTTTGAGGCAGCAAGGGATTGCGATCGTCACCAGTGAGCGATGAGTAAGCACTCAATAAAAATGGAATCGCACGTTTGACTGCTGC
>DAOTWO010000028.1:0-3432 GCA_034435855.1 Thermomicrobium sp.
CAGCGCTGCCGCGAGCGTTTTGACACACAAGCGAACCAGTTTGTCTACCAGGGGTACCTGACTGGCCGAGTCATTGGCGAGGCTTTGCGTGCTACTCACGGGGCGATTGGGGACACGACGGCTTTCCTCGAGGCGCTCCGGGCAGTCCGGTTCTCTGGGCTGACTGGTGAATTCCGTTTCCATCCAGAGTCGCAGGGAGCTGTCATCACGGTCTTCATCCGACGTGTCGAGCGCTTGCCGAGTGGTGAGTTCGGGAATGTCGTTCTTGATCTCATTCGTGACATTGATGATGTCTCGTTCTGAGGGAAGTATGAGGGCGAGTTCATGTCCTTCCTTTAGGAGGATGACGTGCTTTGCCGGGTGTATGCCTCGGACTTGGGCCGTGGCAAGACTGGCAGAGCGGTGCCCTGCTTCTTCGGGATGAGAGTTCGCTTATGCGTGTTCAGGCGGCCTCCGAGTGCTGAAGATCTGTGCCGCTCGGGCCGCGGCACGCTGCACGAGAAAGCTCGAGATTGCGCATTGAAGGCGCTCTGGATGGGGCCAAGAGGAACGGGTGGGGAAGGCATTGACTCTCTGCACTCTCGTTGTCGGCGATTCGCGCGTGCGCAGGCTCCCGTGCCAGGCAGAATCGGCAGCTACTTTGACTACGTTGACGCCACGTGGATGTTGCGAGGGCGCTGTAGGACGACGCAGAATGCAGTGCCCAGGCGGGGATAGGCTTGGCCCGGATGCGGAATAGTCTGTCATGATCTCCTCGAGGAGCCCGTCGTGGTCAAGCGCACGAACACTCTGTGGAGTCAGTACGTTGCCGGTAGGTTTTTGCCAGCATCGTGACTCCGCGTTCCACGCTGGAAGCTGCGTCAGGCTGTGGTGCAAGGGATTTGGTTGTTGGGCAAGCCAAGAGATGTGCTCTGCTTGGCGTATTGCCGCTTGGCCAGGGTGACTCGGCTGCCGTTGTCATTCTTGCTGAAAAGACGCGCCGAAAGCACACTGGGCGCGTGGTATGATCGGCTCGGTTGTTGAGTCGAAGGGTGGGGCGATGGATCTCCACGAATATCAAGCGGCAGAACTGCTCACACGATATGGAATACCAGTGAACCGTGGCATACTGGCGCGAACTCCGGACGAAGCGCGTGCGGCCGCCCAGCAACTGGGTAGCCGTGTCGTCGTGAAGGCGCAGGTCCACGCTGGCGGCCGTGGGAAGGCAGGCGGAATCCGGCTCGCGGACGATCCTGCTCAGGCTGAGGCGGTCGCTCGGCAGATCCTCGGCATGGACATCCGAGGGAGGATCGTTCGTAAGGTTCTCGTCGCACCGGCCGTTGCCTTTGAACGCGAATACTATCTTGGTGTTGTACTGGATCGGGACGCACGTCGTGTCGCGGTCATGGCGAGCAGTGCAGGCGGCGTAGATATTGAGGAAGTAGCACGTGAACGTCCTGAGGCCATTGTTCGAGAACATGCTGATCCCTGCCTTGGTTTCCAGGACTTCCAGGCACGGCGGCTCGCCTTCCGGCTTGGGATTGAGCCGGACTTGGTGCGAGGATTCGCCGCTCTTGCGCGCCAGCTGTACCAGGCCTACGTCGACTGCGATGCCTCACTCGCCGAGATCAACCCGCTTGTGCTGACGAGCGATCGCACGTGGCTCGCCCTCGATACGAAGATTGTATTGGACGATAACGGGCTGTTCCGCCATCCGGATCTGGCCGAGCTCCGCGATCCGGAAGAAGAGGATCCGCTCGAGCGCGAAGCGCGATTAGCCGGTATTAGTTTCGTGCGCCTCAACGGTACGGTCGGTTGCATCGTTAACGGTGCTGGGCTCTCGATGGCAACGATGGATGCGATCAAGCTGTATGGCGGAGAGCCGGCAAATTTCCTCGACATTGGTGGTGGAGCCTCGGTGCAGCGGGTGGCAGCGGCACTGCGTCTCGTCGTGGCAGACCCGAATGTCCGCGCAATCCTGGTGAACATCTTTGGCGGAATCACACGTGGTGACGTGGTCGCACAAGGACTCCTCGAGGCGCTGCGTCAAGTTGAGGTGCGAGTACCGATGGTAATCCGCTTGGTTGGCACGAGACAGGAAGAGGGGCGGCGGCTTCTCGAAGAGGCGGGACTGACCGTGGTGGACACGATGGAAGAGGCGGCGCAGCGTGCCGTCGCAGCGGCGCAGAGCCAGTGAGGTCGGGGGCAGGTGATGGCGATCCTGGTCGATACATCGACACGACTCCTGGTGCAAGGGATCACTGGGCGTGAGGGGTCGTTCCATACCCAGCAGATGCTCGAGTACGGGACGAACATTGTGGCCGGGGTGACACCTGGCGCTGGCGGACGAGAAGTTCATGGTGTACCAGTCTTCAATACGGTCGCGGAGGCAGTTGCGGCAACCCAACCAAATGCCTCGTTCGTTGCGGTGCCGGCGCCGTTTGCACCCGATGCCATTCTTGAGGCGGCCGAGGCGGGTATCCCTTTGATCATCTGTATCACCGAGGGGATCCCGGTGCTTGAGACGCTGCGGGTCTACCACGCGGTGCGTGAGCGAGGGGTTCGGCTGATCGGGCCGAATTGTCCCGGCCTGATCTCCCCTGGGAAGGCAAAAGTCGGCATCATGCCGGGCTTCATCCACACGCCGGGGCCGGTCGGTATCGTCTCGCGAAGTGGGACACTCACCTACGAGGTCGTCTGGGCGCTGACGCGTGCCGGAATCGGCCAGTCGACAGCCGTTGGGATCGGCGGCGATCCGATCATCGGCACGTCGTTCATCGAGGTCTTGGAGCTTTTCCAGAACGATCCGGAGACGAGGGCGATTGTCCTTATTGGTGAGATCGGTGGTGCAGACGAGGAGGCAGCTGCAGCGTATATCCGCCAACAGGTCACCAAACCGGTCGTCGGGTTCATCGCTGGACGGACCGCGCCGCCCGGACGGCGAATGGGACACGCTGGGGCAATCATCAGCGGCGGAAGAGGGACGGCCGCAGAGAAGATCGCGGCGCTTGAAGCGGCGGGCGTGCCGGTCGCCGAACGCCCAGCCCAGGTGGCGGATCTCATTCGCCGTGTGCTTGAGAGCGTCTGAGAGCCCGGCACGGGAGGAAGGATTACTATGCCGGTTGAACTCGTGCCCCATCAGAGCCTCATCGCTTTGGGGCGGCTTGCCGGCAGCCGTGGCTATCTCTGGGGAACCGGTGGGAACCTCAGCCTGCGCCGAAGTGAGTCGCACTTCTTGATCACCATGCGTGGTACAGCACTCGATCAGCTCGATACCCAAGACTTTGTGCTGGCGCCGCTGCAAGGAGGACCAGGCGAGCCGCCGGAGGCGTCGACCGAAATCCAGCTGCATCGCCGCATCTACCAGGCGCGTCCAGACGTCCGCTGCGTGATTCATCTCTCGCCCTTCTACACCACCCTCGTGGCCTGTACCGACATCGAACTCCCCACGGA
>DAOTWO010000029.1:0-8145 GCA_034435855.1 Thermomicrobium sp.
ATCTTGATGGTCTGCCGGTGTTCGGTTTGGCAAGCTGCGAGATGTATGGGCGCATTTCGGTCTTCGACCTTGCGCTTCCTTATGCACTGGCCGACGAACGCCTGGATCGTGCGCTCTTTGCGCAACTGGCACACGGCGGTCTCCTTGCTGATACGCAGCAGGCGCGGATGCCTCACGCGTGGCGACCTCAAGAGGAGAGCGCAGGCTGAACAAGGCGTATATTCGCGGAGGAGCGACGAGGCTGCGACATGTTGAGCAAACTGCAACGTTTTGAGGACTTCGTCGAGCGGTTGATGGAGGGGACGGTTGGTCGCATTTTTCGGACGACGGTGCAGCCAGCCGAGATCGCCCGGCGACTCGAGCGCGCGATGGATGCGCAACAGCTGGCAACACCTGAGGGCCCGATTGTGCCCAACGATTACCTTGTGCGACTGCATCCCGAAGACTTTGTGCAGTTCGCAGACTTCGCCGACTCGCTTTCGCTCCAGCTCGAGGAGTGGCTCCTGGATGTCGCGGAGGAGCGTGACTACGGGTTCGTCGATCAAGTCCGCGTGCGGCTTATTGGTGATCCATCAGTGCCGCGGCGCCAAGTCCAGGTAGAGGCGCAGATTGCTCAGTTACCGTACGACGAGTTCGCGAGCCGGCAAGCTTGGCAGCGGACTGAGGTGTATCGGGTTCTGCATGATACAGGAAATGTGCCGCGGGCCTTCTTGCGCGTTCTCGAAGGGCCGCTGGCTGGCCAGACGTTCCTGATCCGGAAGAAGGTCACGACGATTGGACGTGCACTGGACAACGATATTGTGCTGGAAGTGTTGGACGTGTCACGGCGGCATGCGCGGATAGAGTTTGTCGAAGGACATTTCGAGGTGATCGATCAGGGCTCGACGAACGGAACACTGGTGAACGGCCGAGCGGTGGAGCGAGCCCCGCTCTCCAACGGTGACCGGCTCACGCTTGGCACGGTCGCGCTCGAGTTCACGACGGCAGGAGCTTGAGTCGACGCCGATGGAGTGGCTGACTCAACTTCCGTTCGAGTGGTTTGTTCTCCTCTTGCGTCTGGTTTTCGCGTTTCTCCTCTACTTTTTCATTTTCCTCATCGCGCGGATCACAATCCGGGAACTCGCCGCGATAGCGGAGACGACAGGTGAGGCGGGTGGCCCACCTGGTCACCTGATTGTGCAGTCGCCTGGTGCCAGTGGACTGCGGCCGGGGACGCGGCTCCCGCTCGACCCGGTGACAGTAATTGGGCGGCATCCGTCCTGCACGATCCGCTTGGATGATACGTTCGTTTCGACCGAGCACGCGCAGCTCACATGGGAACACGGTCGCTGGTGGATCACTGATCTGAAGAGCACGAACGGCACGCGGGTGAACGGACGACCGGTGACCGCCCCGACCGGCCTACGGTATGGTGACGTCATTGAGCTCGGCGATGTACGACTCGTGCTGGTGCCGTGAAGGAACTCCTACGACTGGGCTGGCGCTACTGCCGAGATTGGGACGAGATGGTCGATTTTGTGAGTAGCAAGCGGTGAAGCGCTACCGAAGGGGGATGATCGGTAGGTGTGCCCAGCTCTGGCCGGATGCTAGGATGAGGACAATCGAAGGTGGAGGGGGAGCGGTTGACCAGGGGGACCGCTCTCCTGTCTGGTCGATCGGCGCGGGGGCGACGAGCGCGCTACCGCCGTGTGGTGCACGCGCCAAGGGAAGGGGGTCCGGTGAGGTTTCTGCGACTTCTTGTTGTCGGCTGGCTCGTGTTCAGCCTGCTGCCGATGAGAACGACGTCCACTGTCGCACGAGCAGCAGCGCCGAGCGCGCCGGAGGACCTCGAGATGCCGCGGTACTTTCCCGAAACAGGATTTTGGGTGCAGGGGCCGTTCCGGCGTTTTTGGGAGACGAATGGTGGTCTCTTTATCTTTGGCTACCCGATCACCGGCGTATTCCAGCAGGACGGTTTCTGGAGGCAGTACTTCGAACGGGCGGTGTTCGAGTATCACCCGGAGAAGGCTGGGACCGAGGACGAAGTGCAACTCGTCCGGGTTGGTGCCTGGCGTGTGAGTGGCCGAGAGAATGAGGAGCCGTTTCGGCCCATTGCCTGGTTCCCGGACACCCGCGAGCGAAGATATTTCCCCGAGACGCAACATTCGCTGGCCTTTGGATTCAAGAACTATTGGGACCGCTATGGAGGCTGGCGCGTGTTTGGGTTGCCCCTCTCCGAGGAGTTTTCTGAACCGAATCCCGCTCCCCCAGCTGGTGATGGAAAGGTCTATACGGTCCAGTACTTCGAGCGGGCGCGGTTCGAGTACCATCCGGAGAATAGGGGAACGCCGTACGAGGTCCTCTTGGGGCTGCTCGGCCGCGAGTACCTGCAGGCACGTGGAGCTCCGCCGGAGGCGCTCGCCCGACAGGATCCCGGGTTACCGCCGTACGACCCAATTCGGAAGAGACAATACGGTCCGCATGTCGGGTACGGATTCAATATCGCCTGGCGCGGTGATAACGACGGGGATGGGTTTAACCAGCGGACGATGGATCTGGTGAAGGGCGCGGGATTCTCCTGGGTACGTATCCAGGCGATCTGGCGTGACATTGAACCGCGGCCAGGGCGGTACGATACACATGCGTTGGATCGGATCCTCGATACAACGAGCAAGAACGGGATCAAGGTGGTTGTGAGCGTGGTCAAAGCGCCGACCTGGGCTGACCCAAACGGAGGCATTCCGGCCGATCCAGCGCCATTCGGTAAGCTCATGGAGTTCCTGGCTCGGCGTTATGCCGGGAAAGTTCAGGCTTGGGAAATCTGGAACGAGCAGAACCTGGCGTACGAGACTGGTGGGAATGTCGATGTAGGACGCTACGTTGCACTCCTCAAGGCGGGCTATCAGGGAGTGAAGCGGGGTGATCCCAAGGCGATCGTCTTATTTGGAGGACTTACACCGACAGGTGTCATGGATCCTTCCATTGCGATCGATGACGTCGAGTATCTCCGACAAGCGTATGCCTACAAGAATGGCGAGATTAAGCAGTATTTTGATCACCTCGCAACGCATCCGGGCGGGACACTGAATCCGCCGGACACGCTCTGGCCGGAGCGGCCTGGACCGGGGCCGGGATGGCTTGATCATCCCAGCTTCTATTTCCGCCGAGTTGAGCAGCTGCGGCAGGTGATGGTCGAGAATGGCGACGCGGCCAAGCAGGTCTGGCTGACCGAGTTCGGGTGGTCGACGGCGAATCAGGCGCCAGGCTACGAATATGGGAACTTCATCAGCGAGCAACAGCAAGCCCAGTATCTCGTGCGGGCGTTCCAGATCGCCCGAACGCAGTGGCCATGGGTCGGCGTCATGTTGGTGTGGAACCTGAACTTTAGCACGATTACCCAGCCGAGCGACGAGAAGTATCCGTGGTCGGTGGTGTCGGCTGATTGGAGTCCGCGCCCAGCCTATCGGGCTTTGCAGGAGATGCCGAAGTGAACGAGCGTGCGGCGAAAGTCCAGGGAGCGGGAGTGCTGCCGATCCGCGGCAACCTCTCGCTCGTTTTACCGGCGTACAACGAAGCCGAGAACCTCGAAGCAGTGGTGCGACGGTCGCTTGAGGTACTGCCTTCCCTCGTCGAAGCGTTCGAGATCGTCGTCGTCGACGATGGGAGCCGCGACGGAACTGGTGAGATTGCCGAGCGGTTGGCGCGGGACGATCCTCGGGTGCGTGTTGTCCATCACCCGGTGAACCGCGGATACGGTGCAGCACTGCGCTCGGGTTTCGCGGCAGCCCAGGGTGACTTGATCATGTTCATGGATGCAGATCAGCAGTTTGATCCGGCCGACCTTGCTCACCTTGCTCCGTTCGTCCCCCATGCGGACATTGTGGCCGGCTATCGGGTGCGGCGGCGCGATCCGTGGCAGCGGCTCGTCTATGCGGCCATCTTCAATGTCGCGATGCGGTTGCTCTTCGGTATCGCGGTGCGCGACATTGACTGCGCCTTCAAGGTTCTTCGGGGTGACCTCGTGCGCGCAATCGATCTGCGGATGAATGGCGCACTCGTCAATACGGAGCTCCTAGCGAAAGCACAGCGAGCCGGGGCGACAATTGTTGAGGTTGGGGTTCGGCACTATCCACGACTGAGCGGCGAGCCCTCTGGCGGCAGTCTCCGCGTGATCTTGCGCGCCATGCGCGAAGTGGCGCAGCTCTGGTGGCTGCTGCTCTGGTACCAACCGCCGCGCGGTGTCGGGCGTGGACGGCCGCAACCACGCTCGAGTCAAGTGATGCGCGCGGCGGTGCTGGTCACGCTGGTTTTGTCAGCATCCTGGTGGCTGGTGCGGCGATTCTTCCAGGGCAACCGCTAGGCGCGCGGCATGCGAAATTGCTCAAGCCGCGCGAGCACTTCCGCGCTGGAGAGTCCGGTAATGCGGAGACGTTTGCGGCGCTGATGCTCACCAGCAACGATCACAATGCGTCGGATCGGAATATCCAGGGCATCGGCAAGCGTCCGTAAGAGAGCGGCGTTTGCCTCGCCGTCGATTGGAGGAGCGGTCACACGAACAAGGAGCGTATCGCCACGTATCCCGGCGATTTCCGAGCGGCTCGCACGAGGCTGAACGGTAACCCAGAACTCGACACTGCCATCCGGGCGGTCAACGGGTGTGAAGGTCACAGCGTGCGATCCCTCTCTCCTGTACGAAGCAGAAGTGACTCGGGCAACGTGCGATTGAAGCTTCCCGAACGATAACCCTCGAGATCCAGGGTGATGAACTCATATCCCAGGGCACGCAGGCGGGCGACAATCTCCTGCCGACGTTCGATTGCCCGCGGTAGATCTTCTGGCTGGAGCTCAAGACGAGCGATTTGTTCATGATGACGGACCCGGAAAGCGCGGAAGCCGAGTTCCCGTAATGCACGCTCCGCCGCAGCGACTTGCCGCAGCTTCTCCACGGTGATCTGGGTACCGTACGGAAAGCGAGAGGAGAGGCAGGCATAGGCCGGCTTGTCCCATGTCCGAAGCCCGAAGATCCGGCTTAGATCACGGATTTCCTGCTTGGTAAGGCCGACTTCCGCGAGCGGGTGAAGCACGCCAAGTTGCTGCGCAGCACGCAAGCCTGGTCGATAGTCGCGGAGATCGTCGGCGTTCGTACCGTCGACGATCGCGGCGTATCCCTCGGCGCGGGCGAGCTCTCGTAACTTGCCGTAAAGCTCATTCTTGCAGAAGAAGCAGCGCTGATGGGAATTCATCGTATATCGAGGATTCGTTAGTTCTTCGGTCCGTACCATGATGTGTCGGACGCCGAGTTCCCTTGCAAGCTGGCGAGCTTCTTCAATCTCTTCTTCGGGATACGTTTCCGAGAGTCCAGTCGCTGCGATCACGTGGTCACCAAGGGCTTGTCGTGCGGCATACAGGAGGAAAGTCGAATCGACACCTGCGCTGAATGCGACCACAACTGAACCAAGACTGCGAAGTCGCTCCAGCAATCGGTCATACTTGGCGCGGAGTTCGTTGTGCATCGTCTGCTCCGATCGCAGTCGTCTTCGACACCGTTCGGCAAGGGTAGCACAGATGTCTGACAGAGAGGTGAACCCAGGGCCAGTCACCACGGTGGCGATGCATGGTGCAGCACTCTGGCGGCGCTTGCTTGTAGGGCTGGGGCTCGGCATCGTTGTCATAGCGGCGCTCGCTGTCGTGGCTGATGTGCGTTCGGTCTTGCCGACACTGGCGAGATTCACCTGGGAAATGCTCCCCGTCGTCTTGCTTCTAACAGTCGGGAATTACGCATGCCGTTTCCTTAAGTGGCAGTTGTATCTGCGCTGGGTTGGGGTGACAGACTTTCCGTGGCGTTGGAGCCTTGCGGTTTTTCTCTCCGGATTCGCCATGTCGATTACGCCGGGGAAAGTTGGTGAGTGGCTCAAGGCATATCTTGTGTCGCGTCTCGGCGGTGGAGCCATGGCACCGCTTGTTCCGGTTGTTGCTGCGGAACGGCTCACCGATGGGATTGCAATGCTGGTGCTCGGGCTGGCAAGCGCTGCGGTTGGATCAGGGTGGGGATGGGAACCGCTGAGTATCCTTGCGGTGATCGTTCTCCTTGGTCTTTGGCTCCTGCAAGAGGAGCGCGTGGTGCGACCGCTTCTTCGGTTCGCAGGGCGGGCACCGGTGATCCGAAAGAGGGCTGATGCTGTAGAGGCAGTCTACGACGCGGCGCGTGCGATTGTCTCCTGGCGGAGGCTCGTCCTGGTCAGCGGGCTGAGTGTGTTCTCATGGTCTCTGGAGTGTATTGGCCTCTTTCTGATCCTAGTCGGATTGGGACTACGACCAGAAGCGGAACTTCTCGCTATCGCGACCTTCGTGCTGTCGACAGCGTCAATTGCAGGTGCTCTATCGCTGCTGCCAGGGGGTATGGGAGCGGCCGAAGCGGGGATTACAGGGCTACTGATCTTCTTGCGCCCGGATGTTTCCACAGCTGTGGCTGCAACGGCAACAGTGCTCATCCGAATAGGAACGCTCTGGTTCGGGGTGTTTCTCGGAGCTCTCGCGCTCCTTTGGATACAGCAGCGGGTCCTGCGCTCAAACGAGCAAAGTTGTGTTGAGCGGGAACGAGTGAGTACATGACGGCAGACAGCTCACGGTCGACCTGAGAAAAGATCGATCGTGAGCTGTCGTACCTGCTTGTTCAATTCAGTTCGTCCTCGTCGAGGATCTGCTTGAGCCGATCACCGATCCGATATTGGCCTGGTGGCGTGCTTGATCCTTGGGCCTGAGGCCGTTGCGGTCGACTGGGGCCCCGCTGCTCCGGTTTGCGCGGAGGTGGGGGAAGCCGGCGCTCGGGCTGCTGCAGTGGTGCGCTGGGACGCTGTGGCGGGCGCTGGTTGCCGTGACGATCAGTGGGTGGTGCGGCCGAAGCGCGCACCGAGGCCTCCTTCTCGAGGAGTGCTTTTCGGGAAAGGTTGATTTTGCCATCCGGCCGGACACCGATAACCATCACGTTGATCTCTTGGCCAACTTTCAGCACGTCCTCAACAGAGCGGATACGACCAGGTGCGATCTCCGAGATATGGAGGAAACCGTCTTTGCCCGGCAGGATCTCGACGAAGGCGCCGGAGGGGATAATGGTGACCACGCGTCCATAGAAGATCTCTCCGACCTCTGGGACCCGCGTGAGGCGCTCTATTTCTCGCACTGCTCGCCGCGCGCTGTCTTCGTTCATCGCGGTAATAAAGACCGTTCCGTCTTCTTCGATCGAGATCTTGCTACCGGTCTGTTCCTGGATTGCACGGATGACGCGACCGCCCGGGCCGATGACCTCGCCGATCTGCTCTGGCCTGATCTTGATGCGGAGGACACGCGGAGCGTATGGCGACATCTCGGGACGCGGAGCATCGATGACCTCACACATCTTCTCGAGGATGAGGAGTCGTCCTCGGCGCGCCTGTTCCAGGGCATCACGCATGATCTCGGGGGTAATACCCATCACCTTGATGTCCATTTGGATGGCGGTGATCCCATCGCGTGTTCCAGCGACTTTGAAGTCCATGTCGCCGAGGGCGTCCTCGATTCCCTGGATATCGGTGAGGATGGTGTATCGTCCCGTCTCTGGATCGGTCACCAGGCCCATTGCGACACCAGCGACCGGTTTGCGAATTGGCACGCCGGCATCCATCAGGGCCAAGCTCGAACCGCAGACGCTTGCCATCGACGTTGAGCCGTTTGAGCTGAGTACCTCAGAGACGAGGCGCATTGTGTAGGGGAAGTCTTCCTCGCTCGGCAAGACGGCAAGCAACGCTCGCTCAGCAAGGGCACCGTGGCCGATGTCACGTCGGCTTGGCCCGCGCAGCCGGCGGATCTCACCAGTGCTGAAAGGCGGAAAGTTGTAGTGGTGCATGTATCGCTTCGTCTCTTCGATACCCAGGGTGTCGAGGAACTGTTCTTCTTCCTTCGTGCCCAGCGTACAGACGGAAAGCACTTGAGTCTGTCCGCGCGTGAAAATGGCTGAGCCGTGCGGTCGAGGCAAAACCCCCACCTGGATCCAGATTTCGCGGATCTCGTCCGGTCGGCGACCGTCTGGACGTTCGCCACGTTCCAGGATCGTGCGGCGAACGAGCTCCTTCACCAACGCATCGAAGAGTTCGCCAACTTCCTTCGCCGTTGGCTGTGCGGGAGCGGTGA
>DAOTWO010000030.1:0-1659 GCA_034435855.1 Thermomicrobium sp.
ACCTCTCTTCGGTGGCAGAGTGGGTACCAGCTGGAGGAGCCAGGTCTGCCATGCCTCCTGTGCGGCACGACGTGATGTGTCATGCGCTTCGTGTGTTTCGTGCCTTTCGTCTCGCGCATCTTCGTGAGCGAAGTGTTCGTCCCTTGGGCCACACCGACGAAGATGTCTGAATTCCGCGGAGGGGCGTTACTGGCGGTGCCGGCCTTGCGCGGCGCTGCGGAAGACGCAGGGCGGCGTACTCCTCTGCGCCGTGCTGAGAAGGAGAACCATTCGGGCTGTACCTCATCGTTCCGCTTTTCATGTCGGACAGTGGAGGACCTAATGGGGATGCCAATGAAATGCGGCGAACCGTCTTGTGTGACGAGCAGCCGTCTCATCCGTCCTCAGAGAACCCGCGCAGCGTGTCGTGCAGAAGGATGGTGCCGCTGTTGCTCCGCGGAGAGTGAGCAGCCGGAGGATGACATCGTGCGGCGGTTGGGCCTGAGGGGTTGACAGCGAGGCACGGAGAGGTTAGACTGGTCGCGTACGTACTGGTGTACATTCACACTCCGGTGCAGCGCAGTACTTTGGGACAAAAGGCCTAGGGTTCTTGTTCTTGTCCCCGCCGAGAATGAGAGTGTAGGCGGCAAGACGGTGGGATGGTGGAAGTGAGCGGCATGGTGGTCAGCGAGCGGCTCGTTGGGACATGGCCGATAACAATTTTTCGCGACCCGTGCAGTGTAGGGGAGTGGCCGCGTTGGGTGGCTGTGGCGTGTGAGCCGACGCAGCTTCCGCGGGAGGCAGCCAACTCGTGCTTGGTGCTGCAGTACTGGCGGAAGCAACTCCATTGTCCTCCGGTGGCGGAGGGAGAGACCCCAGATGCGGCCTTAGCGAATCTCCTGGCAGCGCTGAACGGGGGGTAGGAAGGCTGAGTTGTTCAGCCACGCGAGGAGGGTGGAGCCATGAGTGATTACCGTGAAGCAGTGGCGATCGTTCTCAATGCAGTGCGCTCCGCTGGCCTCCCGTTGACCGGGTGGTGTCTTGAGCGTGACCGGGTGCACTTCCTCCTGACCGGTGGTCAGGACATCGCAATACCGTTGGAGCGACTGCTCGGTGGCTCACCAAGCACGGTGGTTGCAGAGCTCCTCAACGCGATCGGCTGGAGGACGACGCCGGTCACGGTACGACCGATGGAGGAGATCGTTGAGTTGGCGCCACAGCAGCTGGCACGCTTGCGGTTTCTGCACTGGTTGGTGAGCACCGGCCGGCTGCTCGGGGATACTGAACGACCACATGCTGAGTACGTAACGGCATCGTGATTGGCTTGCCTCTCAAGCTCCCATTGCCTGTATGCTCGTGGGGGCAGAGAGGTGGAGAGCGGTTCAGCGAACGTGCACACCAGGCGCAGCGCTTGTCGGTCGATCCAGAAGTTGAGCAGCTGCGGCTGCAGGTGCGGCGTGCGTTGGAGTCGCTTTCAGAACGTGCCCCGTGTCGCACGTTTCCCGTACCGGCGCGGCTTCTCGCGCTCCGCACGGTGCACAAGATTCAGCGTTGGCTCGTCATCGTGAAGGAGCCGGAGTGGCTGCGCGGCTTGGCGACAGTGCGCAGGCGGCTCTTGGAGTTCCCGGAGGTTCTCAATTGCCGAATCGAACGGATCGATGGGCATTCGGTACACGTTGC
>DAOTWO010000031.1:0-1737 GCA_034435855.1 Thermomicrobium sp.
CAGCAACCAAGCCGCTGCCAAATGAGTTATAGAGGCTCTGGATCAACGAGACTGCACGTCCCTCACGGTCAACCACGCAGAGGTAGATGGTGTCTGTGTCCCAGCTCGGAGCTGGCGGAATTACTGCCCGCTCGGGATCGATCCGTGCCCGGAGCTCCGCCGCGTAGGACTTCTCGAGCAACCGGCTGACCGGGACATCGACAAACGCTGGATCCCCGAGATACTGGTCGCGATCCGCAAAAGCGAGCTTCTTGGCCTCCAGGAAGAGATGCACCAGCTGCGGGCTTCCCCAGCCCAACTCGCTTACCGGGAAGCCTTCGACGATATTCAGGAGCTCTAATGCCGTCACACCTTGCGTGTTCGGTGGGAGTTCGACCACCTCCACCTCCCGGTACCGGGTCCGAAGAGGCTCGACCCAGTCGGACTGATGCGCGGCCAAATCATCCAGCGCCATCACGCCACCGGCTGCACGGAGCGTCGCCACGATCTGCTCTGCGATCCGCCCGCGGTAAAACGCGTCCGGACCTTCTGTCGCGATCAGTCGCAGGCTGGCTGCGAGTTCCGGCTGGCGGAGTACCTCCCCAGGAACAGGAGGACGTCCGTTCGGCAAGAACTGGCGCGCCGCAGCCTCCTGTCGTCGGAATATTTCTGCCTCCGCTGCAATCGCCCGAGCGACCTGAGGACTGACTGGAAACCCGCGCTCAGCGTACGCGATCGCTGGTTCAAGGAGTTCCCCAAGCGAACGCGTGCCGCAGCGTTCAAGCGCGGTTGCCCAGGCATCGACCGCACCCGGTACCGTGACGCCCCACGGCCCTTTTGGTGGGATCTCACGGTAGCCACGGGCCCGGAGCTCCTCCGCCGAGACCCCCGCCGGCGCCCGACCGCTCCCGTTGAGCGCCAGCAACCGGCTCTCGCGTGGTTCCCAGATGAGGAAAAAAGCGTCACCACCCACCGAGCACATATGCGGATAGACGACTGTCAAGACTGCGTTCGCCGCCACCGCCGCATCGACCGCGTTACCGCCCTGCTGAAGGACACGCACGCCTGCGAGTGTCGCCAAATAATGCGGCGTGGCGACCATCCCTTCGGTCGCAAGTGTCGTCGGTCGCCCGGTCACAAACTGTGTCACCACACACCTCCTGATCACGATCTCCCATCCCGGCGAGCATCGTAGCATGCAGGGAAGTACCGCCCAACGTGGTACGATTCGCCACCGGCGTGCATGGTGGCACGGAGCGCTTGAGCGTGATCGATGTCTGCCTGCTCGGCACCGGAGGTATGATGCCCTTGCCAGAACGCTGGCTCTCAGCGCTCCTGATACGTTGCGAGGGTCACACGGTCCTCGTCGACTGCGGCGAAGGGACCCAGATCTCCTGGCGCTACACCGGCTGGAGCTTCCGGGATCTTGACACCATTCTGCTCACTCACCTCCATGCCGACCACGTCGCAGGACTCCCTGGCATCTTGTTCTCCCTCGCCTTCGCCGAGCGCGAGGAGACGGTGCGCGTTATCGGCCCACAGGGAACGAGACGCATCGTCTCCGCGCTGCGCACGATCGTCCCTGTGCTTCCATTTTCGGTCGAAGTCCTCGAACTCCCCGGTCCAGCTGAACTCGACCTGCCGGGAGGACTCCATCTTCGTGCGCTCCCCGTTGCCCATCGCGTTCCTTGCCTGGCCTACACCCTTCACCGGCCGCGCGGACGCCGCTTCGATCCGGAGCGAGCGCGTGCGCTCGGC
>DAOTWO010000032.1:0-11338 GCA_034435855.1 Thermomicrobium sp.
CGATCGGCGCACGGCCACGGAGCCTGCTCGTCATCCCCTGCCATCGGGGACAAGACGACGTGCGGCGGCACCCGAAACTCGTTGCGCTGCTTGAAGAGGAAGTTGCCAAAGGCTCCGAACTCGTCCTCCATGCATACACGCACGCGCGAGCCGGGCGTTGGCGGGGTGATCCACTTACGGTCACCCGGGCCGCACTGTTCGCGCAGGACGTAGCCGAGTTCGTGAGCTTGGAATGGCAGGAACAACGGGCACGCCTGCTCGCTGGCCGAGAGCTCCTTGCCGACCTCGGCTTTGAGACCGTGGGGTTTTGCCCGCCAGGCAGGCTGCATACGCCGGAACTTCCTGCACTCCTTGCAGAACTCAACTTCGCCTTCTTGTTGAGATGCTGTTTCTCGTTGATGTCCGCGACGAGCGTCGACTGGCCACTCCCTGGATGGGCTTCATGGGTACCGGCTGACTGCATGAGGAACTCGCCCAGCTGGGGGTGCGGCTGCTCGGCCCTTGGCGTGTGGTCGCGCCGCGCATTTCGGTCTTTTTCCACCCCCAGGGAGCCCCACGCTCATCCGTCTGCCGACGCGTCTTGCGCCAGTTGGCCCGAGAACTGGAACGGGGAGGAGAACTCTTGACGTATGCTGCAGCGATCGAGACAACCTGACGTGAGTATCGTCATTCCAGCGCGTAACGAAGCGGCGACCATCGAACAAGCACTCCACTCGGTGCTTGCTCAAGCCTGGCCGTTAGAGCGGCTGGAGGTGATCGTCGTCGATAACGGTTCCTCTGATCCGACAGCGGCCGCCGTGCGACGGTTTGCACGCCTCCATCCGGAACTCCTCATTCGCCTGCTTCGCGAACCGCGTCTGGGAGTGAGCCGGGCACGCAACCGTGGGGCTCGATCTGCGCGTGGGCGCGTACTGCTCTTTTTGGACGCCGACTCACGGCCGGCACCGACGATGGTGGCGAGCGTGCTAGCGCATATCCACCGTGGCGAGTCGGCTGTGAGTTTGCGCGTCGTGGCTGACTCGACCGATCCACTCGACCGCGCCCTTTTCTTCGCCGCGACGTGGCTGAAGGAACGCGTGCGGGTACCGACACAGCTGTGCGCGGTGCGCCGTGACGTCTTCTGGGCAGTCGGGGGGTTCAACGAGCAGTTACGCGTGGCCGAGGACTACGACCTCTTGCGTCGGATACGAACTGCGGGATATCCCGTCGGGTTCGTCACGGAAAGCGCCGTCTGGACATCGACGCGGCGATTGCACCGTTGGCCGCTGCGGCTCGGACTCCTCGTCACAACGCTGCACTGGCTGCTCGCACTGGCTGGCATTGGTCGTGACTGGCCATACTGAGGCGGAAGAGTAGGTGAGCAGGGCCGTCGATGTCTCGGTGGTGATTCCAGCCCGAAATGAGGAGGCATATATTGGACGTGCTCTCCGATCGGTCGCGTTGCAAGCCTGGCCACTCGAGCGGCTAGAGGTGATCGTCGTTGACAACGGCTCGACCGATGGGACAGCACGCATAGTGGAAACACTCGCTCCGTCACTCGCGCCACTGCGAGTCCTCCTGGTGCAGGAGCCACGAACGGGGCGGAGTCGCGCCAAAAACCGTGGTGCGGCGGCAGCACGCGGCGAGTTCCTCCTTTTTCTCGATGCCGATTCCGCCATGGCTCCGACATTGGTCGCCGAACTGGTAGCCCACCAGCATGGAGGCTATCCGGCGGGGAGTATCCGCGTTATTGCGGACACAGTCGACTTCTTCGACCGCTGGTTCTTCGATCTGATGGAAGTCGGCAAGACCTACTTTGGCATCCGCGCACAGATGTTGTACTGTAGCCGCGCCTGGTTCGAGCGTGTTGGAGGATTCGACGAAACGCTCGAGATCGCGGAAGATCGCGAATTCTTGCAGCGGTTACAGGGAAGGGGTATCCCAGTTTGTCACTTAACGACGAGCTGGATCGCGACGTCGCCGCGTCGCCTGCGCCGGTGGCCACTCCGCCTGGGGCTGGTGGCCACCTTCCTCCGCTGGCTCCTCGCCGAACTCGGAGTCGGTCGGCGCTGGCGCTACTGAAGGAGGTCCCCTGGTGGCTGATCCGGCTGGGACGCGCCGGTGGGGGGCGGGCAATCGGCGTGTTGGCAGTCTGGCTGGGTTGGGAACGGTTGACGGAGTTCGTCTGGCGGCCACAGCACGTCCGGTCAGGAGGATTCTTCCGCTATCGCATCGTCCACTATCGCGGGCCAGTGAAGACGCTCGCAGACGGAACGCGCATCGAGCCAGGCGACCGGGTGGTGGAGCTCCACTTCGACAATCGGCGCCTCCTGGCACTTTCTCTCGCCGGAGCACAACTCCCATGGGAACTACTGAAACTGGCAAGGGAGGATCTGGCCGAACTGGCCTGTCGCATCGGTCGAGGAGAACTTGATGAGGTGAAGGCACTCGTTGGGATCACCCTCTTTGCACGAGCGGGGCGACGACTTGGATTTGAAGTACACCCGCTACCACCGACCTGGTACACACGCTTACAACGCTTCTTTTTTGTGGGGCTGGTTGCCATCTATCACCCGCTTGGCTGGCGGATGGCCGAGCGCTACCGTGAGCGAGCCTGGCCGGGTCAGGCGTGGATGAGCAGAAAGACGCTCTTCGTGCGCTACAGGACTGATTGCCGACGATGAGCACCCGAGCGCGATCCAACTCCGCGGTCGGACACCGGCTCCTCACGCAATACCTGGCGTAATCCCCAGGACTCGACAAGGAAAAGTGCGGTCACGAGAACAGCGCTCGCCACGCACCACTGACAAATTGCGTGGATGACAAAGAGTTCCAGGTACGTGAGGTAGCCCGAGTAGAGCGTTCCGGCAAGCGCAATTCCGGCATTGGCACTCGTAAGCACGTCTGCCTGTCGCCACCAGCGCCAGCGAGCCAACGACACAGCAAAGAGGACGAGATACATGAGAAGACCAAGGAGAGCAATCGGGACCCCGGCAATCTTGGCGTACGGACTGTTCTGCACCGTGGCACAATCCCCGAGGCCACAGACCAGCAGAGATTGGTCGTAGGCGACGACAGTCAGATAACCAGCGACCCCAATCCCGGCTAGGGCAAGCACGGCGGAGGCAAGCGACCAACGTGGCAAGCGGTTCATGGTAATGCTTCCTCAATCCGCTGTGTCAGGTCACCCAAGCTCCGGATGGTGAAGGGAGCGCTGCCATTGACACTGAACGACGGGGTAGCGCGGACGCCGAGCGACTGCGCCTCCCGGATCATTTGCTGGACTTCTTCCTTATGCGTCCCGTCGCGTAGGCAGCTACGAAATTGCCCAACATCAAGCCCAACGACGCGAGCGATCTCCTCAAGACGACGGTCACTGAAGGCACCCACGTTCTCACCCGTCTGGTTGGCATAGAGTGCCGCGTGAAACTCCCAGAACTTCCCTTGGTCAAGTGCGCAGTAGGCCGCCTCAGCAGCGCGCGTGGATTCCGCCCCGATAAAGGCGAAGTCACGGAACTCCCACCGCACCTTTCCAGTTGCGATGTACTGTTCAACGATCGTGGGGAAGAAACGTTGCTCGAAGCTCTTGCAGGCTGGGCACTGGTAGTCACCCCACTCAATGACGTGGATAGGCGCGTTCGGATCACCCAGGAAGCGGCCATCATGAGGGACGCTGGTGTACTTGGAGACGTCTGGCATCTGGACAGCCGCGACCTCCTGAGCGCTGCGCTGGCTCCACCAGATGCCGATTCCAACCGCCACCAGCGCAATGACGATCGGGACGATTACGAGGAGGAGGCGGCGTTGGCGAGCACGACGCTCGGCCTCACGCTTGCGCTGAGCACGCCGCGACAACCGCTCCTGCTCTGCACGTGACCCGGCTCTCGGCGGAAGTTCACGAGACGTCGACATAGTCCAAGCCTTCCGTCGTCCTATTCCGTTTCCATCGGCCGGAATGGTACCAGAGGACAACACCGAAACGCGGCACGCCGGAACAGGAGACGTTCCGGTCTGATGAGATCACGAGTGTCGTCTCTAGGAAGCGCGTGCACCTTTGATCCCGTGTTGCAGCAATCTCTCGCTGAGTCGCCTGTTCGGTATGGCACCATGGAACTTCGAAGATCCCACCCGGGTGAACAAAGCCAGTGGGTTCGGTTCCAGCAAGCAGGCACGATTGTCTGTGGACAGAGGCTGAGGAGCGCTACCCGCACGGAGTGTTCTCGAGAGGGTAGACTGGTGCAGCAAGGGGTACTGTATGGAGCAGGGACCATTTCGCGACGAGCCACCGTGGGCAACCTGCGAGCTGCCATATACGGTAACAGACATTTCGGCGGCACTTGCGACACCCAGCGGCCGGCGCTGGCTGCGGCTCGCCGTGCTCCCCCAGCTTCCTCAGACGGCTGCCGCTGAACTGGCAGAGCAGCTGCTGGCTTTCCGCGAAGACTTCTTGGCGGTGCGACGAGATCGCTCCACTGGGCTGGTCGTTCAACGTCTTGCGCATCCAACGCTCCTGGAACACGCCGAATGGCTGGCAGGGAGCAACGCGGCACTCGCCCTGTGGGAGCGGTTGGCCACGGAGGGACTGAGCGTACTCGTCACCGTGGCACTGCGTGTCCTCCGCCGCGGAACACCACAGGCGCGGGAAACCGTGCTCACACTACTGGTCGCCGACCCTACACGGGAGATCGCCCTTCCGCACTGGGCCGAACGAGCGCTCCTCATGGTCGCGCTGGCAGATCCGGATGACGTGGTACGGGGACTGGCAGCTGAGGCGGCAGCCACCCAGCGACCAGAACTTCTGCTTTCTGCCTGGCGCACATGGGTGCGAGATCCGTGCCAGCGCGTGCGGCGTGCGACGTGGGCTGTTGTCCTCAGACGACGGAGCGACGCCGTGCCTGCTGCGCAAGAGCTTCTGACTGAGGAGGGAGCACCAGCGCCAGTCCGAGCCGATGCCCTTTGGGCACTGGGGCAAATCCTCTCGACATCGGAATTCGCACCAATTCTCGCTGCCTGCATCCAACATCCGGCCCAAGAGCTAGCGGAAGTTGCTGCCGAACTTCTCTGGACGCAACACCGGCACCCCCTCCCCGCTCAAGCGGCGCTGAAGAGTCCACATGCATCGGTACAGACAATTGGAGCATGGCTGCTCCACCCACAGCGCGGCTCGCCAGCTGCTGGTGGTGCTCGCCCCGGGATGCCACTGCCCCTGGTATAAGGTCACTGGGGAGGGACATTGGCACAGGCTGCCTGCAGGGAAGAGATGCTCATTCTCTGCTGCGACGCCGAGTCGTTGGGGCGATGCTGCGCAGCCATAGTCACGCGCAGGCTGGGGAAGCACTCGCTCGCTGGCGAGTATGTTTCGCGTTGGGGCTAAACGCGTGATCGATCGCCCAGTGCGCAGAGGATCCGTTCTGTGGCAGTTGGGGGAAGAGATCACCGCAAGCGAGCAGCATAAGAGTCAGCCGGCAAACTCCCACCAGACTCGGTTGCAGCGTTCCGGAAGCAGAGCAGTGAGTGATGCCGAGCACGTGGATCAGTGAGGGGCATTCCTGCGGTCCTGAGAGACAAGAGCAACCTGCCAGGCTGCAGAAGAGGAAGCTGATCGTGAGCGTGATGCAAAATGCCCATCAGCACACGTGGGGTTGGCATCACGGTCAGAGAGCCCTCTCCTTCTCGACGATCCTCAACAGTGAGCCCCTCGACGCGCTTTGCGTCCTGTGGCTCGCCAATCTTTCCAGGCTTCCACTCCTCCCGGGGAGATCGGACGGTGTCCCGCTGCGTTCAGAGAGAGCGTCCTCCATCGTCGAAGGGGGATGGACACGACGGCATCGTGTGAGCGGCCTGCAATCACACGACGGGAAATGAGCTGCGTCGAACCGGGAAGATTCTCGGACAGAAGAGCTGCGCGCGGCTGACTGCAGGACGAGGCCGGAGCTGCGAGATGTCGATGTGCCAGTTTCAGCCGTAGGGATACCTCACGTCGCTTCATCGTGATCCGACCTTATCCCATTCGGCGAAGGGGATGACCCGTACTGTTACCGGCCGTTCCATCAGAGCGGAGAGGATCTCACGGACCTCGACAAGCCAACGACGCTCCAATTGGCGCCGCACCGCGTCACTCGGAACCCCCAGGACAAGCTCGTCTGATGAAGGAGCAGCCAGGAGTCGTGCCGGCTGAATGCACTCCGCAAGGGCAGACGGCGGAAGGCGTTCACTCAAGTGCTCCTGAGCGAGTGACCAAATGGCTGCAAGAGCAGGCGGTGACTCGGGGAGAGGTGTAGCCCGCTCCGGGGTCCGGGAATCCGGGGCAACACCAGCATGCTGAGCGCGGTGAGGTATGGCAAGACGCTGCGCAATCGCTTCCTCGAGCCGTGCAACAAGAAGATCGAGGGTCGGTGAGGTCAGCAAGCTCTGGAGCGAGAGTGCATTGGGAGTGGTAAGAGCGTCCGACGACCGTCCGCTCCCCGCTTGGTTCACTGCGCGGGAAGCTGTGTCGCTCGCCCGAAGGGAATGACGCGACCAGCGAGAGAGGATTTCACGGATCCGCTTCGGCGCGACATAGCGCGAACCGCTGGCCACTGCCTCGCGAATGGCTGCAACGAGGAGCTCGGCCGAGCTTTCGCCGCGACTTGCCGCGAGCGGGAGAAACTCCCGCTCGAGTTCTGCCAGGAGGGTGCGCTCGAGCGGCGAGGCAGGGCGGGCATTGGCTGCCTCAAAGCAGGCGACAACCTCCGGTGACGGCTCGAGCAGCGGACCGGCGGCGTCGGCGGGTGGCAAGTTCGGGAAGGGGGAAGCACTCGTCGTAGTCGTTGCCAAAGCTTGGTCATACGTCCTGTCGGCTGGAGCAACACTGCTTGCCTCCTCTCTGTTGGACGGGCCAACCATGGTTTGGCTTTCGAGGGGGGAAGCATTGTTGGAGGGAGCAACAACGGCCGGCGAACCATTGTCGCTGCCGGCAACAGTGGTTGAGCAACCATCGTCGCTTGGTGCAACAGAGGATTGTGTCTCGTGGGAGACCTGCGCGGCCTTGCGTCGGGCATGACCAGCGCGGGTGCGAGCGGAGAAGCGGGCATCTTCGGCTGCGGCACGGGCAGCAAGTTGCTGCCAGAGTGGATGACGGCGGACGATGGGAAGGATTTGGTGCCAGACATTCTCGCGGTCGATCGGGGCGAAGCGGGGCGAGAAGATGTGGCGGATGTAGCGATACACTGCCTCGTCGCGCGCAGCGAGTTCCACGACGCGCAGGACGGCCTCAGCGCTGAGCACGAACCCTTCGGGGCGATCTTTGACTCGATAGAAGTTATGCGGCACCCGCCAGCGGCGACCGGCCTCGTCGGTGCGTGTGACCATTTCCTTCCGGATCTCGATGAGATCGAGCGCGACGAGGATTTTGTTGATGGTGATGAGTTCGGCACGGTCCTCGCCGTAGAAGGCAGCCTCGGCCTGCTGGGAGGGGAAGGCGTAGCCGCGGTAGGGCGAATGCTCGCGACGATCGGTCCAGACAGTGTAGGAGTTGAGCAACCCCACACCTTTGAGCCCGATCAGGGGTGCGAACTGGGTGATGATGGTGTTCCAGTGCCAGAACCAGCCGCGTCGGCGGCTGTCCTCGCCGCTTCGCTCCGGTTGGTCGGCTGGGGCCACCGGCCGGTCGGACATCCTCTGGCCCCTTCCCGCACTCCGCTCGTCCCCTAGCATAGAAGCACGTGTAGCTTGAATCAAGGCATGACTCCCTTTCATCACATGCTTCACGCGTTACTTCCTTTACTCCGCGTCGATCATCAGACGATCTGTGGGAGTGTGCTCTGTAGGCACGATACGAGTCGTCTGCGAGGAAAGCCATGGCGCCGCGATCGCCATTCGGAGGCGGAGTACATCGCATCGGCGGTGCCGGTGGCCGAGAGCAGTTCCGGAGGAGCAGCGTCGTGCGAGGGTGTTTCGCATGAGATGGCGCGGACTCTGTGGGAAGGCCCGTGCCTTGGGTAACAGGGCTCGCTGCGGGATTGCGGCTTTGTTGCCCCCGTCGCGGGCGCGAATGGTAGACGACGCAAGGTGGGCGAAAGCTCCCGGCAGAAGATTCCCCAGCTCGCACTCTGTTTGTGGGTGCACACTCTTGGTCCTCAATAAGAAACACTGTTTCGGTGGGCGGAAAGCGGACAGGGTCGACTGTGGAGGAATCACTGGAGCAGTCGATCCTGTGCGGGGAAAAGAGGGGGTGGGGCAGGCGCCCGATGGAGACGGTGCCAGATCGCCCACTCTGATGAGGCTGCGACCGCCATACTGCCTCTGACCTGATGAGTGTCACGTGGTCGCTGGACATCGCGGACACGAGTTCGGCTCGTGGTTCCTGATCGCTTCGTGCACGCTGGCGTGGCGACCACGTTGTTACGAAGACGGCTGCGGCGTTCCGGTGGCCATCACAGTGTGAGACTCGGCTGTGAAACATTGGGAGACAGAGCCCAAAAATCGGCTAAGCGCCGGAGAGCACGAGCCAGCGGCGGGATAACCCTCATGCTCCCGTGATCCAGCACGCAGGATGTCGGGACTCCGGTGCGATAGGTGGCTTGAGGTTCCGCGTGCAGAATAGCGTGCTATGTTGCGGTGCTGAGCGAGTGGCGAAGTGCAAAAGGAGGTTTGCCCTGCGCGAGGGGAGTCCGCGCGCCCATCCAGGCGCCGACTCGTGGACAACTTGTCGGAGCGGTCGATGGCACGTCCCCGTCGCTTGAGGCAAGTGGATGTCTCACCGGAGTGGCAATCCCTGGAACGACCACGTGCACGCAGCAGAGTAGGAACGCGAACAGGCTGTGAGCTTGTGAGCTGTGGGCACCTCGAGGTTTCGAACACGATCTCAGCCCGACGTGCCAATGAGGGAAAAGCAACTCCCGTGCGCGTGACGCTTTGCTGGTGGATTGCATGGACGCATTGCTTGCGTATCCACTTGAGAGGTGCTAGTATAGTCGCGTGATGATGTGCGGGAGGAGTTGAGATGGCGATTCTCTTGCCGTATCGCACTGATCCGCGCTTGTTGTTCCAGGTGCTCGAGTACGCCAAGGGACGTGGAGTCGATCGCAGCGTATTGGAGGCTCGCTTGGGGGGTGGAGAGCCGCTGCGTGAGACGTTGAATGCGCTGGAACAGTTGGGACTGATCGAGCGGGATGAAGCCGAGGTGCGCTTGACCGAGGCCGGACGGCGACTTGCCTACGCTACAGATGCTATGGAACGCCGACGGGAGCTCGCGCGGGTGGTCTTGAGTTATTCACCCTACGGGGGCGCGATCGAACGAGCGCTCCGCGAGGGGCTCAGTGTCATGGATGGGCCGTGGGTCGAGCGGGTCTGGCAGGTGGAGATGCGCCTCGGGCAGCCGCGCAACCGGGTCGAGGAGGCGCGCACGTTCTTCTTCAAGCTTGCTGAGGAGGCTGGGCTGGGCGTCTTCCGCCGTGGTGTGCGGGGCCAGCCGTCGCGGCTGGTCCTTGCACCGGATCTCGAAGAGCAGGTTCGAGCGCTTCGCCCGTTACTGGCGCGAGCGGAACCGTTGCGGGATGTTTCAGAAGAGGCAGGCGAGGAGCAGACGGAACGTGCCGAGGTGCAGCCGGAGATGCCACCACGCCTCGCCGGGGAGGGGACAATCGAAGCGGCAGGTGGCGTGCCGGTCACGGTGACAATGACGGTGACCGTCGATCTCACGACGTGGGAGCTCGAAAAGATTGAGGCGTTCTTGCGCCTTCTAGGTATGGTGCCCGAGGGCGTGCGACTGTCACGGTGAACGAGTGATATCAGGAAATAGTCTGCTCACGGTGCCGCGCCCGGAGCAGTATGGTGCAGAGTGCTGGCAGCGCATCTGACCCCATAGTCACCGTACTGCTTCCTTGACCGGTACCTTTCTTCTTTGCGGCGGTCGCTCGTCCCGGCATACCAGCTGATCAGGCGCAACACGAGAGGTGCGCAATATCCTGACTGGCGGCAAGAGCCGCCAGGCGCAGACCCTCGGCACAGGTCAAGTAAGGGGCGAGGTGCTCGCGTAGGTCATTGAGGGTCAAACGGTGAGCAATGGCCAGCGCCGCAGCATCGATGAGCTCGCCAGCCGCACTGGCAACAGCTTGGGCGCCGAGTAGGCGCCCACTTTCCCTGTCGGCCAGGACAAGGACACCGCCGTAGGGCTGAAAGTTGACGCGTTCCCGAGCGATCGCCTCCGCGGGAGCGAAGCCAGTGCGGAGATCGTATCCAGCAGCTATGGCCTGGGCTCGTGTGAGTCCGACCGTGGCGAGTTGCGGGTCGGTAAAGAGCACGGCTGGGACAGCAGAGAGATCGAACGGTCGGTTCTCCCCGAGGAGTGCGTTTCGTGCGGCAATTCGGCCGGCTGCTGCGGCAACGGAGACGAACTGAGGGGTGAGCACTACGTCGCCCGCGGCGTAGACGCGCGGATTCGTTGTGCGCAGCGTGGCATCGATGATCGGCGCACCGCGGTTGTCGACAGCGATCTGAGCAGGAGGAAGATTGAGCGCTTCGGTATTCGGGAGGCTTCCACTGGCCACGAGCACGTCGTCGGCATCGAGTGTCTCTTCGCGTTCTCCTCGGGTGATGAGGAGGCGTATGCCTGAGGGTGTGCGGTCGATGCGCTGGACATGAGTGCCGAGCAGAAACTGGAGCCCTTCGGTGGCGAGGGCCTGCTGGAGCGCTTCGGCGAGTTCTGGCTCGACCTCGGGGAGGAGCCGAGGACGTCGCTGGAGAAGCGTTACTGCGGTACCCAGGCGGTGGAACGCTTGGCCAAGTTCAAGCGCGACAAAGCCAGCACCAAGGATGACGAGAGAACGGGGCAGCCGCTCCAGATCGAGCGCGCTGGTGCTGGTAAGAAAGGGGACGTCGAGGAGCCCTGGAAGCGGAGGAATGGCGGGACGAGCGCCGGTGGCGAGGAGGGTAGCACGGGGCCGGATGCGCCGTTGCCCAACAACGACCGTTTCAGGATCAAGGAAACGGGCCGTGCCGCGGATGAGTTCCCAGCCGTAGTAATTGACGAGTGCCTCGTACTTTTCCGCGCGGAGTGCGGCGATCAGCGCACGCTGCTGGCGACGCAGTGTGGCGAGATCGACCGCATCGAGGCTAGTCTCGATGCCACGGTAGGGGTGAGTCGCGGCGAGATGAGCGAGTTCCGCAGCGCGGAGAAAGAACTTACTTGGAACACAGCCAACATTCACGCAGGTGCCGCCGAGTGTGCCCTTTTCGACCATAACGACGCGGGCGCCCAGTTGTCGAGCCTCGATCGCTGCAGCGAAGCCGGCGCTACCGCCACCGATGATCAGGAGATCTGTATCGAAGGTGTGAGAGGCGTTGACGAGTAGCACACGTTGCCGGTGGAAGTCGCTGC
>DAOTWO010000033.1:0-22866 GCA_034435855.1 Thermomicrobium sp.
CCAACCAACCGAAAGATCCAGTCCGCAAACCCGACCACACCGAGCACCGCAAGCGTTCCGGTCAAGACCCAGGTCCAAGTCACTCCGAAGATCGGCACCAGCCCATGCCCGAGGACGACGAGCACCGCGAGGAAGCCGAGGGGAAGGACTATCCCAAGCCGCTTGAGTCGGCGGAGTGATCGATTGAGTGTCGTCTCCAGCTGATCGGGCATCGATGTCCTCGATGTGCCTCGCATTCCTACCGATTCAGGATAGCAGGTTTAGGGCGCCGTGGAACGGCAGGGCGCTGTCCCGCCTTAAAGCAGAGGTGTGCCGCGCCCCGATTCCGATCCTTCGTCGGGTCACGTTTGCCCTTCCGCAATGATCACCAACACTATGCCCCCAGCGTATCGCTCGGCGCCATACGGCCCCTGCGGCCACGCGCGTGCCCACGAGTGAGAGATCCGCGACAGCAGACTCCACAACGCGGTACACTTCCACTTGACAAATGGGCAGCGTGGGGTAAGATCAAAAACAGGGCGGTTGTGAAATCGCGCGGCGAAAGTGGAGCGAGGACGATGCAGCAGACAACGCTTATCACGATGACGTCTGAGGCGGTGCGCCGCCTAAAGCAGTTTATGGAGGAGCAGGGAATGCCGGACGCGTATCTCCGCGTCTTTGTCGCGCCCGGTGGCTGCTCCGGCCTTCAGTACGGGATGGCGCTCGAGGAATCCGCGGAGGAAGACGACTTCACCTTCGAAATCGACGGTGTTCGCGTGATTGTTGATCCTTTTAGCGCCACCTATCTGGAAGGCGCCGAGATCGACTACGTGAACAGTTTGATGGGCGGCGGATTCACTGTCCACAATCCAAACGCCGTCGCCACCTGCGCGTGTGGCCACAGCTTCGATGCCGGAGGCAACGCGGGCACGGCACAAGGCTGCGGCTGCGGCGGCTGGTGACTTACCTCTAAAGGACTGCAGAAAGGGCAACGACACGGCAGCCTACCGTGACGGCTGCCGTTATACTATCTGCAGGCACTGCCCTTCGGGGGAATGCCGGAACTGGCAGACGGGCGTGACTTAGGATCACGTGCCGATGAGGCGTGTGGGTTCGAGTCCCACTTCCCCCACCACAAGAAAAGAGCTCAGTTCTCGCGCACAGCGCTGAGCAACGGGCACACAGCGTTGGCTCGGTATCACGGTGGAGCCACCAACCTTCCGCATACGTTGTAGCATTGCTCACTTTCAACGCCTGCCGACAGAGCACGGCAGACCCTGCCTATCCTGCAGTGACAGTTGATGCACGCGTCACTCCTCGTCCGTGCACGCATCTGTCAACCTCATTCGTTGCAGCACACCCGTCCGGCGGCTGCAGTGTTCCACAGGGCGCCGCTTCGGATGCGTCCCCTTAGCCGAGTCAAGAGAACGCTCAGCTCACCAATCGAGACGGCGATAACAGAGACGAACTGAACAGCGTTCGTGACGCACGCCGTCCGAAGATCGCCATGCAGACCGCGGAGCAGGCTCGCGAAGCATAGGCCGGACGGCCCATTCGCACTCTAGTGCAGAAACGAGCAAGAAGAGCGTGGATTCCTGTGGCATTGCAAAGATGAGCGAGCCGACCGGTGCATACACCGGTCGGCTCATCCCGTGTCGCGCAGGTGAGTACCGCCTCACACCTCGCGGTACTCTCCCTCGACCGTCTCTTCACCTGTGGCGCCACCAGCCCGCCCACCGCCATCGGGCCCGGTACTACCGGTCGCCGCACCCGTCTGCTCGTACATACGGGCGCCAACTTGCGAGAGCGTGCGCGCCAACTCGTCGTAGGCCGGGCGGAGCCGCGCCGTGTTCATCGGATCCCGCTCGATGATCTCGCGGACCACCTGCATCTTATTCTCCAGGTCGAGCTTGAGGTCGGACGGAATCCGATCGGAGAACTCACGCAGCGTCTTCTCCGCCTGGTAGAGCAGCGCCTCGGCCTGATTGCGGAGCTCGATCGCCTCTCGCTTGCGGCGATCTTCCTCGGCATGCGCTTCGGCCTCGCGGATCATGCGCTGGATCTCTTCTTCGGTCAGACCAGTGGATGCCGTGATGGTGATCTTCTGCTCACGCCCAGTCGCCAAGTCCCGTGCCGAGACAGTGAGGATGCCGTTCGCGTCGATGTCGAACGTCACCTCGATCTTTGGTACGCCACGCGGCGCCGGTGGAATACCGTCTAGGATGAAGCGACCGAGCGTCTTGTTGTCCGCAGCCATTGGCCGTTCACCCTGCACCACGTGAATCTCGACCTGCGTCTGGTTATCAGACGCCGTGGTGAAGATCTGGCTCTTCCGCGTCGGGATCGTCGTGTTGCGCGGGATGATCGGCGTCGCGACGCCACCGAGCGTCTCGATCGCCAGGGTCAACGGCGTCACGTCCAAGAGCAGAACTTCCTTCACCTCACCGGCGAGCACGCCCGCCTGGATTGCCGCACCGATCGCCACGACTTCGTCTGGGTTGATCCCCTTGTGCGGCTCCTTGCCGAAGAACTCCTGCACCTTGCGCTGAATAAGCGGCATCCGGGTCTGGCCACCGACAAGCACCACCTCGTCAACCTCCCGTGGCGACAGTCCCGCGTCCTTGAGCGCCTGCTCCATCGGCGGGATCGTCTTCTCCACCAGGTCAGCGACGAGCTGCTCCAGCTTCGAGCGGGTGAGTGTCTTCACCAGGTGCTTGGGCCCAGTCGCGTCGGCTGTGATGAACGGCAGGTTAATCTCCGTTTGCTGGACACTGGAGAGCTCAATCTTCGCCTTCTCTGCCGCCTCCTTCAGGCGCTGCAGCGCCATGCGGTCGTTGCGGAGATCGATCCCGGTCTCCCGCTTGAACTCGTCGCAGAGCCAATCAATGATCCGCTGGTCGAAGTCGTCCCCGCCCAGGTGCGTATCACCATTGGTCGCCAGAACCTGGAAGACACCCTCTGAGATATCAAGGATGGAGATATCGTAAGTCCCGCCACCCAGGTCGTAGACTGCGACCTTTTCCTCACCCTTCTTATCGAGCCCGTATGCCAGCGCTGAGGCTGTCGGCTCGTTAATGATCCGCAGAACCTCCAGCCCCGCGATCCGACCGGCGTCCTTGGTTGCGTTGCGCTGGCTGTCGTCGAAGTAGGCCGGAACGGTGATGACCGCCTTATCGACTGGCTCGCCCAGGTACGCCTCGGCGTCCTGCTTCAGCTTCTGCAGGATCATGGCCGAGATCTCCTGTGGCGTGTACCAGCGGTCACCCATCTTGACCTCAACACCGCCGTTCTGGGCACGGCGCACCTGGTATGGCACCAGCTTGATCGTCCGCTGCACTTCTGGGTCATCAAACCGCCGACCCATGAAGCGCTTGATCGAGTAAATGGTGTTCTCCGGGTTGGTGATCGCCTGACGCTTGGCGAAGCGACCGACCAACCGCTCACCGCTTGCGGTCACCGCGACCACTGACGGCGTGAGTCGTTCTCCCTCCGCATTGGGGATCACGACCGGTTCGCCACCCTCGATGACCGCCATCACCGAGTTCGTCGTACCAAGGTCGATTCCGATGACACGTCCCATGGTTACTCCTCACCTCGCTTTCGCTCGTTCGTTGGTGTCTCACTTTCCGGTGCGGTCGCCCGACGCTCAACCCGCACGAGCGCAGGGCGCAGAACACGCCCACGCAGGCGATAACCGCGCCGGATTTCTTCGATGACGACGTGATGCGGCCCTTCGCCGCTCACCGCGACGGCCTCGTGCTCCTCCGGTGTGAAGGGCTTCCCAACCACCTCGATCGGCTCAACACCCTCGCTTTCCAGGACGGCCCAGAGCTTCCGCTCAATCAGGAGCAGCCCCTGCACCCATGGACTGTCCTTCGTCTCCTCTGGCAAGTGAGCGATCGCCAGGTGGAAATCATCCAGCACCGGCAGGAGCTTCCGGATAAGTTCCATATGCGCTAGGTGCTTGAACTCCTCCAGCTCTTGTTCGACCCGGCGCTTGTAGTTCAGGAATTCTGCTCGAGTTCGTCGCGCCTGATCGAGATACTCCTCCGCGAGCTGCTTAAGGTGCTCGTTCTCCAGACGCAACGCCTCGAGCTCATCAGTGGGAACCGGCGGTGGTTGGACCTCTTCCGGCGTTGCAATCTCGCTTGGCACCGGAATCGGCTCCTCCACCGGATGCGCCTCCCCTGCCTGCTCGACACGTTCTGGCTGCTCGTTCACTGTCATCGCACTCCCTCCCACTCCGGCTCACCGGAGAGTTCGCCCATCAACTCGGAGATGACCGAGGATAAGAACCGAACCGCCGCGATCGCCCGCGCGTAGGCCATCCGTTGTGGTCCGAGGACTCCCAGCCAGCCCATGACGTCTGCTCCCGAGCGATAGGACGAAAGGACAAGGCTGAAAGGCCGGAGTTCGCGCAGAGCCAGATCCGAACCAATCAGCACCCGAACACCTTCACTTGGGTCAAGCCGAGGCAGCAGCCAGGTCAATAGCATGCCGCCTCGCAGCACCTCGAGCAGCACGTGCGCGAGCTGGGCCTGAGCGAACTCTGGTTGCCGGACGACGTATTCTAAGCCTTCCGCGTAGAGTTCCGAACGCTGTTGCTGTTCGATGAAGCACAGCGCCTCCGCAATGCGACGCAATACCAGCGCTGCCAGCGGTTCGGCACCACTTGCCCGCCGCTCGATCGCCTGACGATCCAGCCAGCGCAGCTCTGGGTTCAGCACGCGACTCAGCGCGCTCAATCGCTCTTGCTCGAGCGGTTCAGCGAGATCGAGCAGCGACTGGTGAATCGCTCCTGACTGCGTCACCAGGACGAGCAGCACGACACGCGGGCGCAGGCTGATCAACTCGAAATGCCGCAACCGCTCAACGCGCGCCCGCGGTGGCGTCACCAGCCCGACGTTTCCGCTCGTATCCGCCAGGACCGAGGCAGCCAACTTGAGCCAACTCGGCACCTGCTGCTCCACCTGCCGGAACTGGTGCCGAATCATGAGCTGCTCTTCCGGCGTGAGCTCGCCTTCCTCCATGAGATACTGCACGTAGAAGCGCAGTCCCTGCTCGGTCGGCACACGTCCGGCCGACGTATGTGGCTGCCTCAGGAAGTCGAGCGCCTCGAGCACGCTCATGTCGTTCCGGACGGTCGCTGGGCTCACGCCCAAGGAAACCCGCTCCAGCAACGCCCTCGAACCAACCGCTCGTCCGGAGCGAAGGTACTCCTCCACCACGTGACGCAAGATTTGGCGCTGTCGCTCTGTCAACTGCACGCTCATCGTATCCCCGCGCTTAGCACTCGACCTCCTCGAGTGCTAGCCTACGGCAAGGATAGGCCTTGCTACGGCTCATGTCAAGGTTCCAGTGAATCACAGCAATCCCTTGCGCATCGCTCGCTGCCGATGACGACGGCGCTGCCACTGCGCAGCTTCCTTCGAGCGACACGCTGCGGCATGGACGCCGCTCTTCGTGGATAAGCCGGACGGGAAGGCCACGCGTGCCGTGCCTCGATAGGCCACAGCAGCTGCACGAAGAGACGTTCCGCAAGCCCACCCGCCATCGGGCGCGGCGCGAGTCTGCCGGATGAGCCAGCACGGCAAGAATGGTATCGCTCTCGAAAAGCCTTCACCCACTCAGAACCGGCAGAAGCCGTACCCCTCGACCAGGATGAACAGCATGCTACTCGCTCTCCCTTGTCTGCGAAACGTTACTCGCCCTCCTCTCCCACGCACCAGGAAGAGCACGAGACGCATCAGGAGTGGTCATCCGAACACAGAGTCGCTTGGGGGTCTCGCCAGCTTCCCCGACTACTACGCCTGGGCGCGACAACCGCTGCCAGTGCAGCTACGCCCAGGACAACAGCCGCGGCTGCCCGGCTTCCTTCCTGCGTGGCGGCACGTTCGGCGAGCCACGCTTTCCACGACCGATCAAGCTCATCGACGCCGAGTCCAAGGCTCCGCTCCAGCGCTTCGTCGTCCGTCACTCCCTCGCGAAAGGCAGCGAGGAAACGCGCAACTCCTTCCTCGCCGTAGGTCGCCACAAGGTATTCCACGACGCTCCGGCTCGCTGCGTAGCCGAGGAGTGCCGCTTCGGGATCGGTGCCAAAACCGGAACCGAGTGCCCGCAGGGAAGGGAGCTTACCCGAGCGACGAGCTCGCTCGAGCACTGCATCCAAGCGCGGATCATCCGCCATCTGGTACGCAGTCGCCAGTCCTTCATCGAGCCAGGCTGGTGGGGTCGTGAACGGATTGTCAGTCGCCCGCGCGATGACGAGATGAAGAACCTCGTGGCTTAAGATACGTGCAAGTTCCTCCTCTGCCCCGATCCCAGGCGCAATGCCAGCCAAGACGAGCCCATACTCAGGAAGTGCGAGGCCTCCGATCCACTCCTCGCTCTGCAGCGGTAAGGCACTCCGGAGTGCCTCCGGAGAAGGGTACAGGAGCACACGAACTGGCCTCTCCAGCTCGACCCCAAACCGTTGGCTGAAGTCAGCAATCGAGCGAGTGGTGATCGTCAGTGCCTGCTCAAGATACTGTGCATCGGTAACAGCACTGTAGAGCTCCACCGGACCACTCACGCGCTGCACCCACTGGTACCGATCGTCCAGATAGCGCAACGTGCGAGCAGGCGAGTCAACCCAACTCCCGTCGGCGAATATCACGCGCCAGCGATAGGTGAGGTCGATTCCCGGCGGGAGATAGTTCACACGCATATCGCGCTCATAGCGTACAGAGAGCGCTGGAGCAGGCGTAATGTGTGGCCGAACGACGAAGGTTACGGCACCGAGTAGAGGGCGATAACGGAGTTCAACCCGTTGGATGGGCTGGGTCGCCTGGACCTCGAGCGTAAAAACAATGCGCTCGGGAAAGTCGACGGCCGCAGCGAGGTCGTGGAACTGGACACTCGCTGCGGCCTGAGTCGGCTGCAATGGGAAGACTGTGAGCAGAAGCAACGCGAGCAAGAGCTTAGTTGCCGCTCGCGTTACCTGTTTCCTCACTCTCGGCAGCCTGCTGGTGCAGGTATGCCTCGATGAACGGATCGATTTCACCTTCCAGTACCGCCTGGATATTCGGCGTGCTGACCTCCGTCCGGTGGTCAGTAACCATTGTATACGGGTGCAGCACATAGGATCGGATGCGATTACCCCAGCCTGTAACAACCGGCTTTCCCTTGAGACGGGCTTGCTCCTCCTGACGCTGACGGATCTTCAGCTCGAGAAGGCGCGCCTTCAGAATTTTCATCGCCGTCTCACGGTTCTGGATCTGCGATCGCTCGTTCTGACATGTCACGACAATACCAGTCGGCAGGTGCGTGATACGCACCGCAGACTCCGTCTTGTTGACATGCTGTCCACCGTGGCCAGAGGCACGGAAGGTATCGATCCGAATGTCCTCGTCGCGAATCTCGATGTCATCGTCCTCTTCGACGAGCGGCAAGACCTCCACGAGGGCAAACGACGTATGGCGCCGGTGTGCAGCATCGAAGGGCGACAGGCGCACCAGTCGGTGCGTCCCAGCCTCACCTTTCAAGTACCCATACGCGTATGGCCCGCGCACCTCGACCGTCGCGCTCTTGATCCCGGCCTCTTCCCCTTCAAGCAGATCAACAACCTCTGCGGCGAATCCGGCCCGCTGCGCCCAACGAAGGTACATCCGCAAGAGCATCTCCGCCCAGTCCTGGGCGTCCACGCCACCAGTACCGGCATGGATTGCGAGGATAGCGTCATGTCCATCATACTGGCCGTTCAAGAGCAGACGAAGTTCAAGCTGCCGGACGCGCTCTGCAAGCTCCACGGCCTCACGCTCGACCTCGCTCGCCAGCTCGAGATCTTCGCTGGCAAGGGCACGGAACTCCAGGAGCTCGCGCGCTTGCTGTGAGAGCGTCTCCCATTCCGTAACCAGTTCACGCAGCTGACTCAGACGACGCAGAAGCTGCTGTGCACGCGGCGGATCCTGCCAGAGTTCGGGATCGGCAGTCTCGTGCTCAAGCTGTTCGATCTGCTGGCGCTTGCCAGGCAGGTCAAAGACGCACCCCAATTCGGTCAAGTCGCTCGACCAGCTCTTCCAAATCAATAAGCATCGGCTGTACCATCGTCCACCACCTCCCACGGAAAAAGCGGCTGACCCTGCGGTCAGCCTCCGCTACAGTATAGCAGAAACACCTTCCGGTTGACGAATCCCGATCGCTGCGGTAAGGTAAAGGCGCGGGGCGAGAATGATTCTCAGCTGCGAGCAAGTTGCAGATCGTCCCCGCCTTTCGCCAGCGATAGGACACGAACCATGAAGGTCTCAACGCGCGGTGAGTACGGGCTCCGAGCGATGGTCTCGCTGGCACGGATGTACGGGCGCGGGCCAATGCCTTTAAGTGTGATCGCACAAGACTCGGCTGTCCCACTCGCATACCTCGAGCAGCTGATGCTGCCACTGCGCCGAGCGGGACTAGTTATCTCCACTCGCGGCGCACATGGCGGCTATCAGCTCGCGCGACCACCGGAACAGGTGAAAGTCGGCGAGATCTACCGGGTCATGGAAGGACCAATCGCACCGATGGACTGCGTCCGCGAGGACGCCGACGAGGACACGTGCCCAATGATCGATGGCTGTGCCACCCGAGTCGTCTGGCTGAAGCTCCGCGATAGCATCATTGAGGTACTCGATTCGACTACCCTTGCTGATCTCATCGCCCAAGCGCCACGGCCGCGTGCCGAGCAGCCGTCGTGACCCGCTCGCTCGGTCGTCTTGCACGACGGAGGAACGAGTGAATCGAACGGAGATCTATCTCGACCACGCTGCGACGACCCCGGTCGATCCACGCGTGCTCGAGGCGATGTTGCCGTATTTCAGCGAACGCTACGGCAATCCCTCGAGCATCTATGCGCTTGGCCGTGAGGCACGCGCAGCGCTTGACCAGGCGCGTGCCCGAATCTCGCGGCTCCTCAACTGCCAGGCACGCGAAATCATCTTCACGAGCGGAGGAACTGAAAGCGACAATCTCGCCCTCAAGGGCGTCGCATTCTGGCATCTTCTGCATGGGCGTGGGCGCCATATCGTCACGACAGCATTCGAGCACCACGCGGTGCTCCACAGCGCCGAGTATTTGGAGCGATTCGGCTTTGAGGTCACCTACGTCCGACCAGACCGGCACGGGATTGTTCACCCGGAGTTCATCGAGGCAGCGTTGCGACCAGATACGATCCTCGTCTCGGTCATGTATGCCAACAACGAAATCGGCACCATCCAGCCGATCACTGAGATCGCCCGGCTGTGTCGGGAACGCGGCATCACCTTCCACACTGACGCGGTGCAAGCTGCCGGCACCTTGCCGCTGGATGTTGAGGCACTGGGGGTTGATCTTCTTTCTGTGAGTGCGCACAAGTTCTACGGGCCGAAGGGGGTTGGGTTCCTCTATGTCCGCACCGGAACACCAATCCTCTGGCAACAGCATGGTGGTGCGCAGGAGAGCAACCGGCGAGCCGGTACTGAGAACGTCCCCGGCATCGTTGGGATGGCACGTGCCCTTGAACTGGCATCCGAGGAACTCGAAGAACGAAACGCGCACATCCTGGCGCTACGCGAGCAACTCATTGATGGCATCCTGAGTCGAATTCCCGGTGCACAGCTCAACGGCCATCGGGAGCAGCGCCTTTCGAACAACGTTCACGTGACCTTTGAGGGTGTTGACGGGGAGACTTTGCTCCTCAACCTCGACCTGCATGGGATCGCCGCCTCCTCTGGTTCCGCCTGCACCACCGGCTCTACCGAACCAAGTCATGTCTTGCTTGCGATTGGGCTCACACCAGAGCAGGCGCGGAGCAGCGTCCGCCTAACCCTCGGCAAGGACAACACAGCCAGCGAGATCGAACGCACACTCGACGTCCTCGAGGAGACAGTCACTCGCCTACGCAAGCTTGCCGGAACTCGCGCTCGTTAATGTGTGCTCCGTTTGGCCAGGAGGAGTTCACGGAGCTCAGCCGGCAGCGGCGGCAAGGCGGTCAGATTGGCAAGGCCGAACCGTTCAAGAAAGAGTGTCGTCGTCCCATACTCGACCGGTTGGCCAGGCCCTGATCGCCGTCCGATCGGCTCGGCCAGTCCGTGCGCGAGCAAGGTTTGGAGTGCTGTGCTGCAGTCAACACCGCGGATCGCCTCGATCTCGGCACGTGTCACCGGCTGAAGATAGGCAATGATGGCGAGCGTCTCGAGTGCAGCTGCTGACAGGCGACTTGACTCATTCCCGAGGAAGCGAGTGATCAGCGGCCCGACCTCTGGGAGCGTCGCAAGCTGCACCTGATCTCCATGCCGGAGGAGGATGAGCCCAATAGTCCGTGCACGGCGCTCGAGTTCTCCAAGGAGTGGCTCCAGTTCTTCTGGCACAATCTCCAAGAGTGCAGCCAGCCGCTCGCACGCCACTGGCCCACCTGCCGCAAAGAGTACTGCACCAAGCGCGGCGATCCGATCACGCTCTACCATTCGGCTCGCGCTCCTTCGGCCATACCCAAATCTCGCCGAACGGCTCTCGTTGCTCGAGCTCGACAAGTCGCCGGCGCACGAGCGTTAACAGCGCCAACACGCCAACGACGACCTCGCTTCGCGTCGGTCGTTCACCAAGCAGTGTGCGAAAGGCGCAACGTCCCACGAGGCGTGCCCGCAATCGTTCGATCATTGCCGTCAGCGAGACCACCGGTCTCCAGCACACTGTGGCGACGGGGCGCTGCCGTCGCGCCCAGCGCTGCAAGGCCTGCAGAAGTTGTTCAGGGCATCCTTCTGGAACAGCTGCCCGCACACGGGGCTGCGGCGGACGCGACCAGGAACGGAGGCCTTCTTCATCGCGCGCCCGTAGCCAGCTCGCGACCTCACGGAACGCCTGGTACCGGTGGAGATCCCGGACCAGCGGATCCTCCACGTCCTCTGGTGACTCTGGTCGAGGCAAGAGCGCGCGTGCCTTGAGCGCAGCCAGGCGACTGGCAACGACCAGGAAATCAGCGAGCAATTCCGGCTGTGCCTCTTCAAGCGGTTCCAACGCCGCGAGGAACTGTTCAGTCACCGCACGAAGCGAGACCGTGGTGATGGGAAGCTGCCGTGCTTCGACCAGTTGGAGTAAGAGATCAAGCGGTCCGGAAAACTCTCCCACGGTGACGGGTACGTTGCGCAGGCAAGTGGAGAAGACTCTTGCGCGCATGTCCACGGCCTAGAGCGGCGATTCTCCAACGACCAGGCGAAAGAGGAGACGATAGACCGGCACATACATCGCCGCCAGAATGCTTCCACCCAGGCTACCAAACACGATCAGCACAAGAGGATCCCTACCCCGTACCGCTCCAGCGGCGCTAAGACCGGGTACCAGAACGCCGGCAAGATCCCCAGGAGGATCTTGAGCCCATCCAATGGTGGGATCGGGATCAAGTTGAAGGCAGCGAGTAAGAGATTCACAAGCACGAGTCGTTGGACGAACGTTGTCACCACCTCAGGAGCAGCTGGTAACCCCAGCCGGTACGGCAGAGCAAACGCGAGTGCCACGATCACATTCGAGAGGGGGCCGGCCAACGCAGTGAGTGCCATCCCCCGATGTCCCCAGCGGAGACGGTTTGGATTCACCGGTACCGGCCTCCCCCAGCCGATCCCGAAGCCCAAGAAGACAATCATTAACAGCCCGAGCGAACCGATCGGGTCAAGGTGCGCTAATGGATTCAATGTCACTCGGCCGAGCCGCGCAGCTGTATCGTCACCCAGTCGCAGCGCCGTCCAGGCATGCGCAAACTCGTGGATCGTAATTGCGACCACGAAGGCGAGGAGCGTGGCTAGAATGGTTTCCGCATCGAGTCGTCCCAGCACGGCAGGTTACGGCGTGCAGCCGGGATAGAGGTGGCAGGCCACATAGTGCCCGCCGCCCTGATCGACAAAACGCGGCTCGACCTTGGCACACACGTCCATCGCGTACGGGCAACGCGTGTGGAAGCGGCAGCCAGCCGGCGGGTTGATCGGACTGGGCACATCTCCAGTCAGGATGATCCGTTCGCGCTTCTTCTCGATCTTCGGATCGGGGATTGGTACGGCACTTAAGAGTGCCTTCGTGTAAGGATGGAGCGGATCATCGTACAGTGCGTTGCGATCGGCTAGCTCAACAATCTTGCCGAGATACATCACAGCCACACGGTCAGAGATGTGGCGCACCACACTGAGGTCGTGCGCGATGAAGAGGTAAGTCAAGTGGAACTTCTCTTGGAGTTCCTCCAGGAGATTGATGATCTGAGCCTGAATCGAAACATCGAGTGCGGACACCGGCTCGTCAGCAACAATGAATTCCGGGTTTGCCGCGAGGGCGCGGGCGATTCCGATCCGCTGTCGCTGCCCGCCAGAGAACTCGTGCGGATAGCGGTTGGCAAAGTACGGGTTGAGACCGACGACCTCAAGGAGTTCCTGCACCCGCTGGTTCCGCTGTTCTTTGGGCGCCAGCTTGTGAATCTGCATGGGCTCCGCGATGATGCTCCCAACCGTCATACGCGGATTCAGCGATGCATACGGATCCTGGAAGATCATCTGCATATGCCGCCGCATCTTGCGCATCTCGCCCGGCGGCAGCTTCGTGAGATCGACCCCGTTGAAGAGCACCTGTCCAGCGGTCGGCTTATAGAGCTGCAGGATTGCTCGCCCGGTCGTGCTCTTTCCACAACCGCTCTCACCCACGAGACCAAGGGTCTCGCCCCGATAGATCTGGAACGAGATATCGTCAACCGCTTTCACCCAGCCCACGCGCCGTTGCAAGATGATGCCCCGGGTAAGTGGGAAGTACATCTTGAGGTTACGAACGTCGAGCAGCACTTCCCGCTGCTGCGGGCCAGTCGTCGTTGCTGCAGGTCGGAGTTCAGTTGCCATCGTCAGCCCTCACCTCTCCATAGCGCCGTGGGCCGGCGAGCGAGACCTCGTCCCAGTACCAGCAGGCAGAGCGGTGAACTGGATTCACCTCGAAAAGTGGGGGATTTTTCTCACTGCATTTTTCCCTTGCAAAGTCGCACCGGGGGACGAACGGACACATGTCTGGCAAGTCGATCAGGTCTGGCGGGAGCCCGCGGATCGGATTGAGCCGCTCCTTCCGCGGCGCATCGAGACGCGGGATAGAGTTCAGAAGCCCGACGGTATAGGGGTGCTTCGGATTCTCGAACAGCTCCTCAGTCGGCGCTGTCTCTACGATATGCCCCGCGTACATCACGTGGATTCGGTCGGTCATTCCCGCGACCACACCAAGATCGTGGGTAATGAGAATCAGCGCCGTATTGTGCTCACGCTGGAGGGTTCGGATAAGGTCGAGGATCTGCGCCTGAATCGTCACGTCGAGCGCTGTCGTCGGCTCGTCGGCGATCAGGAGCGAGGGGTTGCAAGAGAGTGCCATTGCGATCATCACTCGTTGGCGCATCCCACCGGAGAACTGATGTGGGTACTGATCGACCCGTTGCTCGGCGTTCGGGATCCCAACCATCTTCAGGAGCTCGATGGCCCGCTGCCGCGCTTGTTGCTTGCTCATCCCGAGATGGAGCTCGAGCGCCTCGCTGATCTGCCGGTTGATCGTCAGCACCGGATTGAGCGACGTCATCGGATCCTGGAAGATCATTGCGATCTTCCGGCCACGGATCGAGCGAACCTCATCGTCGCTCATTTTCAAGATGTCTTCACCCTCGAACAAGATCTCGCCGCTGACGATCTTCCCCGGTGGGCTTGGGATAAGCCGCATGATCGAGAGCGCGGTGATGCTCTTCCCGCAACCGCTCTCACCGACCAACCCAAGCGTCTCTCCCGGCATCAAATGGAAGGAGACCCCGTCAACCGCCTTGACGACACCATCCTGGGTGAAGAACTGCGTGCGGAGATCGCGCACCTCGAGCAGCGGTTCCATCGCGCCTCCTTCGTCCCCTTCGCCCGTTGGTCACCACATGCTGGAATCCCGCTCTCCGCGGCTACGCGCTCAGTCTAGCGGTTCCGCTCTACACCGTCAACCGGCCCCTTGCGACGAGGATCTCAATTATCGTATGGCTCGATTCTCGATTGATCAAAGAGTTCCACCCTCGTTCACCGGCCACCTCAGTGTCGTCCAAATGATCCTCCTGGCCGCCGCGACGTCCCCCTGGTGACATCGGACATGCGACGATCCAGATGGGGTCTTCCCCGAGCACGGAGCCGCGGTCTTCACTGAGTCGCTACCTGTCCGCCCGCACTTGCCACTGCTCAACCCCAGCTCGAGTCCGCACGACGAGCGCATTCATCGCTGGTACCTGAAGCCGTTCGGACCGCACCACAATCACGTCAGGGAAGGCGATCGGGAGCACCGGGAGGTCGCTGAGGACCTGCTGCTCGATCGCCCGGTAGAGCTCAATGCGCCGTGCCCGGTCGGTCGTCCCCACCGCCTCGACCAAGAGACGATCGACGTCCGGGCTGAGGTAGTGACCGAAGTTGAGTCCGTCGAAAAAGGAGTCACTCGACCAGACCGAGGACTGGTCCGGATCGACGTCCCAGAGCACACCGATAAGCAGGGCGTCAAAGTCCCGCTCCTGCGTCGCCCGACGGCGTACCTCGCCCCAGGATGCCAAGTCGAGCTGGACATCGACGCCGATCGCGCGCCACTGTTGTTGCAGGAGCTCCGCGACGGCACGCCGGCTCGGATCGCTCCCCGTCGCCAAGAGCCCGAACTGCAGGCGTTGCCCTTGGCGGACACGCACGCCATCGTCCCCCAAGACCCAGCCGGCCTCCTCGAGCAAGCGCTGTGCTTCCGCCGGATCGTACGGATAGCGCACCGGCGGCTCACCGGCAGCCCAGGAAGCTGGCGGCTGGAGAGTCTCCGCAACACGCGCCCACTCACCCCACACTTTCTCGACGATCGCCGCCCGGTCGATTCCAAGGAGCAGCGCCTTGCGAACACGGAGATCGGTGAACAGCTTGTTCTTGGCTGGATCAAGCTGCAGCGCGACGAGCACGAGCTCATAGCCCGGATAGCGCTCGACTGTGACCCCGTCGAGCGCCGGAAGCTGACTTACCTGAGCCGGGTCAAGCGTCACCCAATCAATCGTGCCGTCCTGCAGCCCACGCGCGAGGTCGTCCAGTGTACTGACAACACGGTAGGTATAGTGGGGAATGGTCGGTGCACCTCGGTAATAGTCCGGGTTGGCACGGAAGGTGAGCGAAACACCGCGCAGCCATTGGGTGAGGATAAATGGTCCCGTTCCGACCGCTGAAGAGAGCCCAAAGGGGTCGGTCACCAGCTGCTGCGGGAGCACCGTCCCGAGCACATGTTCGGGAACAATCCCAATCGTCGCAAGGGTAGACAAGAAAGAGGCATCAGGGCGAATCAGCGTGATCCGCACCGTCTGGCTGTCAATGATGTCTACCGATTTTACGCGCTCGGCGAGCCGCGAATAGCGAGGCGAGCGGACGGCAGGATCGAGGAGTCGTGTATAAGTAAATGCAACGTCGCTCGCTGTGAACGGTTGCCCGTCATGCCAGCGGACATTCTCGCGGAGGTGGAACGTGTAGGTCGTCCCGTCGTCACTGACGTCCCAGGACATGGCAAGCGCTGGCACTGGCTCACCGCTGGTGGGATCGAGCGAAACCAAACCGTCGAAGACGAGGCGGCTGAGAGCATCGGAGAGCGGATCAGCGACGAACAGCGGATTGAGTGTGCGCGGCTCCTCAAACCCCGCCTCGACAATCCCACGCTCGACCGAGGAGCGAGTCGCTGGTGTTGCCGGTATCACCACCCGCGGGGAAGGGCTCTGTGCTGCGCTGCCAGGCATTTCCGAAGCTGCTGTCACAACTGGCCCAGAAGCAGCAGAGGTCGATGGAACAACCTCTGGTGTCGCGACCTCCGTCGCTGGGGCACGACGGCAGGCGTACACGAGGACGAGCACAAGAAGGATCCAAAGAACAGATGAACGCCGACGCACTCCTCGCTCCTGGCACCGCCATGCAGCCCCCAGCCCGGCATGCGTTAGCTGGGCCGGTCAAGGGTACCACGGGCGCTTACCGTGCCTCTGCCTCCCGCGCGACGGTCACCCGCGTCAGGTAGTGCCGGTACGGCGTGTCTTCGCCGCGCACCACCGAGAGGTAGAGCTGCTGCAGACGCGCCGTGATCGGGCCAATCTGCCCAGTTCCCACCGTCCGACCATCGATATTCCCGATCGGCGAGATCTGCACCCCCGTCCCACAGAGGAACGCCTCGTCGCAGATGTAGAGCTCACTGCGGTCAATCTCCCGCACCTCGACCGGAATACCGAGGTCGTGAGCAAACTCGATGATGGTGCGGCGCGTAATGCCTTCCAGGATATCCGCCGTGACCGGTGTTGTGATCAACGTCCCATTGCGGACGATGAAGAGGTTCGCAGCGCTTCCCTCAGCCACCTTCCCATGGTGGTTGAGCATGATCGCATCGTCAAACCCGCACTCCATCGCTTGGTCCTTGGCGAAGGCCGAGTTCACGTAGGCACCACAGACTTTGGCACGGCTCGGGATCACAACGTCGACCGTTCGCATCCAGGAACTCGTCATGAGCCGGATCGGATGGGTGATTGGGAGATACTCCTGCATCGGTAGCATGTAGATTGCGAGCTCGTCACGCACCCCTTTGAGCTTCGGCCCAATCTCCAGATCCGCCTTGTAGACAAAGGGGCGAATATACACGTCGGTCCGCGGCGCATTCTGTCGCACCAATTCGACGATCAAACTGCCAAGCTGCTCAGCATCATAGGGAAGCTCAGCCCGCAAGAGGCGTGCCGATTGCAGGAGTCGCCGCGTATGGTCAGAAAGCCGGAAGATATTGATCGTCTGCCCGTCTCGGTCAAGATACCCCCGCACCCCGGCAAAGACACCAGTACCGTACTGCAGCGCGTGTGTCGCGATACTGACCTTTGCCTCCTGGATCGGCACAAAACGCCCTTCAAAGAAGGCGATCGGAAACAGTTCGGTTCCAGCCATCGCTCGATCCTCCGTTCACTCCCACGACCTTACCTGTCACTGTATCTTCGCTGCAAACGCACCGAGCAGGCCGCGTGCTCCTGCGGCGAGCAGCGCGGTCGTATTCGCTGCCAACATAAGAAAACCGCGCTCACGTTGCCGTTGCGCCAACTCCGGCGTCGGCGCCGTTGTGCCCAGCGGTACGCGCCCAGCGACACGCCGCACAATGTCGTCGATCACCGCCTGCACAGCAGGATGGAGCGGCTGCCCAGGATACCCCATCGACTGAGCCAGATCATTCGGCCCCACGAACAGCACATCGATCCCCGGGATCGCCAAGTACTCTTCCAGTCGTTCGACCGCCGCGATACTTTCGATCTGCACGATGACCAACGTCTCCGCGTTCGCCTCCTGCACATACTCGCTGAGCGGTTTGGTGAGCCCGAACTCTGCTGCTCGCACCCCTGCCACTCCACGTCGCCCACTCGGGTGGTAGCGACAGGCCTCGACGACTGCAACTGCTTCCTCGGGCGTGTTGACCTGCGGAACCATAACACCCGCAGCGCCCAGATCCAGATAGCGCAAAATCACCTGCCGGTGGCCGAACGGCACGCGGACGATCGGCGTCGCACCAGCCACCTCAGCCGCCAGCACCATGTGGTACGCTGACTCCTCGGTGATACGGCCGTGCTCGGCGTCGATCAGGACAAAGTCGAAACCGAGATATCCGCAGATCTCCGCTAACTCTGGAGATGGGTAGGGAATGAAGCAGCCGACAACTACCTCGCCTGCTCGGAGGCGCCGCTTGACTCGATTCTCGCGCATCCGCACGCTCCCCACGTCCCAGCCAGCCCGCGCGGGCATTCTACCGCGGGAAGTGCCGTCGGCGATAGAGCAGTTTGTCGGCCAGGTTGGCACAGGTTACACTTAGGGAGTTGCGCACCCCCAGGAGCGCAGCCGGAGGACAGCCCCATGCGCACGAGACACCTCGAGAATGACACGATTATCAACGTCGCTCAGCTCCTCAAGGCCCCTGTCGGCACCGAACGTTTCTTCACTGTTCACCTTGATCGCTTGACGCTTGACAGCGATCTCGAGGTTCGCGATGTCAACGCTTCTGTCCGTCTGTTGCGCACTTCGAGCGGCATCTTGGCGACTGGCGAACTCCACGTGTCGGCCCATCTCACCTGTGTCCGCTGCCTCACCGAGTTCGACAGTCGGTACAGCGAAACCTTCGAGGCTGAGTACTGGCCGACGATCGACGTCTTGACCGGATTGCCACTTCCGCCGCCCGAGGACGAGGATATTTTCACGATTGATCAGAATCACCATCTTGATCTTCACGAACTGCTTCGGCAGTTCGCGATCCTCGCCCTCCCGTCCTATCCGGTTTGCGGTCCACAGTGTCCAGGGCCGGAATCGCTCTGGCGGCAGGAGGAAGAGATCGTCGACGCCCGGCTGGCCGTTCTCCAGGCGCTCCTTGACGAACGGTCTTGACTGTGCGACAACTACTTCTCAGCATGGAGCAGCCTCCGGCTGGAGGCCACAGTGGTCTGTGTGACGCAAACGACGAACTGTTGAAAGGATTCCTCTGATGGGCGCTGTCCCGAAGCATAAAGTGAGCAAGCGACGGCAGGGCTTCCGTGCGGCACATCAGTACATCGATGTCCCGCCCTTGACGACCTGTCCGACTTGTGGGCAGAAGCACCGCACACACTATGTCTGCCCGCATTGCGGCCACTACCGTGGTCGCCTCGTCCTTGACGTAAGGCGGCAGAAACGGCAGCGGCGCCCCGAGGCGTAACCGTCGGGAGAACAGGCAGGGGACGTCGCCATGGCGCAGCGTGCCGCGATCACCGGTTGGGGAGCGTACGTCCCAGCTCGCGTACTCACAAATGCCGATCTTGAGCGGATGGTCGCGACATCCGACGAGTGGATTGTGACGCGCACTGGTATCCGTGAGCGCCGAATCGCCGGCCCTGAAGAGACGACGCTCTCCATGGCGACGGAAGCTGCCCGGCGGGCAGTGGCGACGGCTGGTCTTGATCCTGCCCAACTCGACCTGGTCATCGTCGCCACTACGACTCCCGACTACCTGATGCCAGCGACCGCGTCGCTCCTCCAGGCTGCCATCGGTGCACCCCGAGCCGGTGCGTTCGACCTGGTGGCAGCCTGTTCCGGGTTCGTCTACGCATTGAGCGTCGGTGCGCAGTTCATTATGGCCGGTACGGCCCGCGCCGTCCTTGTGGTCGGCGTCGACGCTTTGACGCGCTGGCTCGACTTCACTGACCGCTCAACATGTGTCCTCTTTGGTGACGGGGCAGGGGCGGTCGTCCTGGAAGCCAGTACTGAGGACGAAGGGGTCCTCTCAACTGTCCTGGGGTCGGACGGCAGCGGTGCTATGCACTTGTATCTTGATGGCTTTCCCGAGCTCCTCCTTGCTAACGGCTCGCTCCCCCCAAAGCGTCCAGTCATGCGGATGGACGGGCGAGAGGTCTTCCGTTTCTCCGTGCGCATCATCGGCGAAGCAGCAGCCGAGGCGATCGCTCGCGCAGGACTCACGCTTGACGAGGTAGATCTCTTGATTCCGCACCAAGCGAACCTGCGCATCATCGATGCGGCTGTCAAGCGCCTTGGTCTCCCGTGGGAAAAGGTCTGGGTCAATCTCGATCGTTACGGCAACACTTCTGCTGCTTCGGTACCACTCGGAATTGCCGAAGCTGCCGAACAGGGGGTCCTTCGGCCAGGGATGAACGTCGTTCTTGTCGCCTTCGGGGCGGGGCTCGCCTGGGCTGCCAGCGTCGTCCGCTGGGGCGCTCGTGGTGTCCGACGTGGGGGATGAAGCATGGGACACGCGTGGGTCTTCCCCGGGCAGGGATCCCAGTCGGTCGGCATGGGACGCGAACTCGCAGAGTGTGAGCCGCTTGCCCGCGCTGTCTTCGAGGAAATGGACGCAGTCCTCAAATTTCCACTCTCTCGTATTGTCTTCGAGGGGCCCGAAGAAGAACTCGCCGCCACGCGCAATCAGCAACCAGCTCTCCTCGCCACGTGCATCGCGTATCTCCGCGTCCTCGAGGCACGCGGCGAACTCCCTGAACCGACTGTCGTTGCTGGACATTCGCTGGGCGAGTACACCGCGCTCGTCGCGGTCGGCAGCCTCGAACTTGCTGACGCACTGCGGATCGTCCGGCGACGCGGTGAGTTCATGGAGATGTACGGCGAAGGTGGCATGCTGGCCGTGATCGGACTCGAGCGCGAACGACTCGCAGCAATCGCTGCCGAAGCTGGTGTGGAACTGGCCAACGAGAACGCCCCAAACCAGCTGACGCTGAGCGGGCGAAACGAGGCGCTCGACCACGCTGCGAACCTGGCCCGGGCAGCTGGTGCCAAGCGCGTTGTCCGCCTTCCTGTCAATGCAGCCTTCCATTCTTCACTCATGCGGCCAGTCGCCGAGGCGCTGGCACGTGACCTCGCGACCGTTCCGATCCGTCCGCCACGCGCCCCGCTGATCGCCTGCTCTGACGCTCGCGTCCTGACCGATCCAGAGGAACTTCGCCGCGAACTCGTTGTCCAGATCCCTACACCGGTCCGATGGGTAGACGTTGTGCGCCGAGCGACGGATCTTGGCATCAGGACATTTTGGGAAATCGGCCCTGGTCAGGTCCTCAGTGGACTGATACGGCGCATTGCACCCGAGGCCACAACCTATACGGCCGAACAACTCGTTCAGAATCGGGCGCGCTCAGTAGCCAGCGTCGAACACACGAAGGGGGACTGATGGAGACGACCAGCGAGCGCGGAGCCGCGATCGTCACCGGCGCTGTCCGCGGCATCGGCCGAGCGACCGCGCTGCGCTTGGCACGCGACGGGTTTAAGGTCGTCGTCAACTACCGCGGCGAGGCAGAGCTGGCCAATGCCCTGGTCGAGGAGATCATGGCCGCCGGAGGTACAGCACTAGCCTATCGGGCGGACGTCACCGATCCCGAGCAGGTTGGCGCGATGATCCAGGCAGCAATCGATCAGTTTGGTCGGCTCGACGCCCTCGTCAACAATGCCGGGATTACGCGCGATACGCTGCTGCTGCGTATGCGCGATGAGGACTGGCACGCCGTTTTGGAGACGAACCTTACGAGCGTCTTCTACTGCTGTCGCGCTGCGCTGCGACCGATGCTACGCCAGCGCTACGGTCGGATCGTCAACGTCTCCTCCGTCGTCGGACTCGTCGGGAACGTGGGTCAGGCCAACTATGCCGCCGCGAAGGCAGGCATCATCGGCTTCACCAAAGCGCTCGCCCGTGAAGTGGCGAGTCGTGGGATCACGGCCAACGTGGTCGCCCCAGGCTTCATTCAGACTCGCCTGACCAAAGTCTTGCCTACCGAACTCCAGCAGAAGATTTTGGAACAGATCCCCGTCGGCTATTACGGAACGCCGGAAGACGTCGCTGAGGCGATTGCATTTCTCGTCTCGCCCGCGGCGCGCTACATCACTGGCGCTGTCCTCGCCGTCGATGGTGGACTCTTCATGGCCTCGTGAGTCGCGATGATTCGGAAGGTCCTCATCGCGAATCGCGGCGAGATCGCCCTCCGTGTTCTGCGCGCGTGTCGGGAACTCGGTATCCCGGCCGTCGTCGCGTATTCCCAAGCCGACCGAGACTCGCTGCCGGTGCAACTCGCCGACGAGGCGATCTGCATCGGCCCTGCTCCTGCTGAACGAAGCTACAACCATATTCCGGCCATCATCAGCGCAGCAGTGGTGACCGGCTGTGATGCCATTCACCCCGGTTACGGCTTCCTCGCCGAGAATGCGCTCTTGGCAGAAATTTGCGAAGAGTGCGGGATCACTTTCATAGGACCGCGCCCGGCAACACTCCGCGCACTGGGCGATAAGGCGGAGGCACGCCGCGTAATGCAGCGCGCCGGTCTCCCGATTGTTCCGGGCAGTGAGGAACCGGTGCGCGATGCGAGTGAAGCACGGCGGATCGCACGACGCCTCGGCTATCCACTGCTTGTCAAAGCGGCGGCCGGCGGTGGTGGCCGCGGCATGCGGATTGTACGGGATGAGCGAGAACTGGTGACTGCGCTCTCGGTTGCCCAGCGAGAGGCCCAGGCGGCCTTCAGTGATCCATCGGTCTACCTCGAGCGCTATCTGGAACAGCCACGGCACGTTGAGGTGCAGATCTTGGCCGACCAGCACGGCAATGTCTACGCCATCGGCGAGCGTGACTGCTCCATCCAGCGGCGCTACCAGAAGCTGATCGAAGAGGCGCCCGCGCCAGCACTTCCCACAAAAGTGCGAAAGGCACTCCACGAGGCAGCAGTACGTGGAGCACGCGCCGTCGGATACGTGGGGGCGGGAACCTTTGAGTTTCTCCTCGACCGAGATGGGCTCTTTTACTTCACCGAGGCCAACGCCCGAATCCAGGTCGAGCATCCAGTGACCGAAGTTGTTACCGGCCTCGACCTCGTTCAGTGGCAGCTGGCTCTCGCCGCAGGAGAACGCTTGGAACTCCACGCGCGCAACCTCGAGCCGCGCGGTCACGCCATCGAAGTTCGTATCACTGCCGAAGATGCCGAGCGCGACTTCTCCCCGCGTGCCGGGCGCATCGAGCACCTGGTCTGGCCGGGTGGGCCGGGCATCCGAGTCGATTCGCACGTCTACGCCGGGTACGTCGTCCCTCCCCACTACGACTCGCTCCTTGGCAAGATCATTGCCTGGGGTATCGACCGCTCGCAGGCGATTGAACGCCTCGACCGTGCACTGCGCGAGACAATCGTTCGTGGTGTTCCGACTCCGATCGCTGTCTTACGCCGCGTCCTCCACCATCCTGATTTCCGCGCTGTACGGCACAGTACGACTTTCCTGACCGAGCTCCTCACCGGCCAGCGCCCGTGAGCAGGGGTACAATCGGAACGCAGGGCCGCGCATCGCCCTGAGTGATCGAGAACGGCTCTGCTCGCTGTGT
>DAOTWO010000034.1:0-4187 GCA_034435855.1 Thermomicrobium sp.
GGGGGCCAGCCCTGGGAACGTTCACCTGTGCCAATACGCTATCAGATCAGGGGGATCTTCGGCGTAACGATCGTTGTCCGGGCTCTCGAGCCGACGGTACGCGTCCTGACGGAGGTCCTTGGCTTCCGGCGACGAGAAGAGCGCTCGAGGGGGGTCCGTCAGGCAATCTACGAGACCGGTCCTGGGGGGCCGGGGACAGTGGTCGTGGTGGAAGAGCGTGCGGATCTGCCGCGAGCACAACTCGGAGCAGGAGGCGTCCATCACGTGGCATTCCGGGTGCCGGACGAGGCAACGCATCGAGCCTGGCGCGAGCGGATCGCGAGGGCTGGCATACTGGTGACGCCGCAGATCGACCGTTATTACTTCCGTTCGCTCTATTTCCGAGAGCCAGGTGGCGTACTCTACGAATTGGCGACCGACGGTCCAGGTTTTACGACGGACGAGGATGTTGAGCATCTTGGTGAAAGACTTTCGTTACCACCGTTCCTGGAGCCACTGCGAGCAGAGATCGAAGCGAACTTACGACCACTCGAACTCGTCGAGTCATGAACGATTTGCCGGAGATAGCAAAATGCGGGCACCAGGAGCACGCTCCTGGTGCCCGCACACTGTCGGAGGTGCGGTTTAGCGCTTCAGCCCCTCGCGGTAACGCTGGGCGACTGCGTCCCAGTTCACGACGTTCCACCAATTCGCGATATATTCCGGCCGCCGGTTCTGGTACTTGAGATAATACGCATGCTCCCAGACGTCGAGCCCCATCACAGGATAAAGGTTGTCCATGTAGGGGCTGTCCTGATTGGGCCGCGTGATGATCTGGAGCTTTCCATTCTGATCTAGTACCAGCCATGCCCATCCAGAGCCGAACACACCAGCGGCAGCCGCAGAGAACTGCTCCTTAAACTGCTGAAAGCTGCCGAAGGTCTCGGTGATGGCCTGCGCAAGATCACCGGTTGGTTCCCCGCCGGCATTGGGCCCCATGATCTGCCAGAAGATGGTGTGGTTCGCATGGCCGCCACCGTTATTGCGCACGGCCGTACGGATGTCTTCTGGCACCTCGTTGATGCGACGCAAAAGCTCCTCGATCGGCATTGCCGGGAGTTCCGGATGCTTCTCGAGTGCGGCGTTCACGTTGCGTACATATGCACCGTGGTGCCCTGTGTGGTGGATCTCCATCGTGCGAGCGTCGATATATGGCTCGAGCGCGTCGTAGGGGTACGGAAGCGGTGGGAGTTCGTACGGCATTGTGACCCTCCCTTTCCCTTGTCGAACCGACCGATGAGCGGTGCCAAGAGACGATCCTCTTCTCGAGTAGCTAAGAGCACCGCTCGGTTGAAGTATGACCCAGAGCCTTGGAAATGGAAAGGGTGTCCGGTGATTCTCGCTCCCAACTCATCTCGTGAGGAGGCAGTGAGGGGCGTGGCTATCCACGGCCCTACGTATTCACCTGATTCGGCGCGTTCTTTCTGCAGGTGATTCGGATTGTGCCTTTGCACCTGCTTCTGTGGCTCTCCCGTTCTGCGCACGCTGCTTGAGCTGCTGAGATGCGGTAGGGACGTTCTGGCTGGGATCGAGTAGCCAGTGGAGCTCTCGCGTCGCTGCGTGAACGGCTCCAGTGACCGTGGCAGGTCTCGTGTCGTCACCTGGTGCTGAGGCATCTTGCGTCACGACCCAATCTTCGCTCCTTGTTCGACAATGCGAGCGGCAGTGATCACCAGGTCTTCGCGCCAGGGACGCGCGACAAGCTGGAGCCCGATTGGGAGTCCACTGTCGTCTTGGCCTGCCGGCACGCTGATAACCGGCCAGCCGAGGAGATTGAACGGCGAGGTCAACCAACTCGCGCGCGGCGACCACTGGCCGAGCGGCGGTGCCACGGATGGAGCGGTGGGCAATGCGAGGAGGTGAAGGCGCCGCACATCCAGGATGTGCTGGAGGCTCGCCCGCGCACGCCTCGCCAGTCGCTGGGCAGCAAGATAAGCCCAGGAAGGATAGGCGAAGCAGCCGATGAGGCGGAGCCGGAAGAAGTCGCCATATCGCGACCAGCGCTCGCCTGCCGTGGGAGCATGCACTGCGGCAGCTTCAAGCTGCGAGATCGTCGCGCTGAGGATACGAAGATGGCCAAGGTCGGGGAGATCAATCCACTCGAGTTCCGCTCCAGCGTCTGCAAGTGTCTGAACTGCAGCGTTCGTGGCGTGAATTACTGCCGGCTCGGCCAGCGCCTCTTCACTGCCGAAGGAGCGCACGATGCCGATACGTCCCTCGATCCGATCTGCTGCGGCGGCTGCTTGCAGGTCGGGGAGTGGATGGTCGCGGGTACGCGGGTCACGGGCGTCAACACCAGCGATCGCGGCCAGCGACACGGCGGCATCGGTGACGGTGCGGGTGATCGGGCCAAGGTGATCGAGTGACCAAGCCAACGGAAAGACCCCGAAGAGACTGACGCGACCGTACGTCGGCTTGAGCCCGACCAGCCCGCAGTACGCTGCCGGAATGCGAATTGAACCACCAGTGTCGGAACCGATTGCCATAACCACCATTCCAGCGGCGACGGCTGCGGCCGAACCGCTCGACGAGCCACCGCTATCTCGGTCAGGAGCACGAGGGTTTCGCACCGGACCGTAGTGTGGGTTGTTGGAAGCGCCCGAGTAAGCGAACTCCGGAAGGCGCGTTTTGCCGATGATGATCGCTCCTGCTGCGCGGAGGCGTTCGACGACAGTTGCATCACGCTCGGCGAGTGTGGTGGCGAGGATGGCCGATCCAGCAGTCGTCGGCGTACCTGCTAGGTCGATCAGGTCCTTGAGCGCGACCGGCAGGCCATGCAGCGGTCCACGATCGACCCCGCGAGCGAGTTCTTCGTCGGCCTGCGTGGCCTGCACCATCGCCTGCTCTGGCAGGACCAGCTGGAATGCATTGAGTTCACCATCCCGCCGCGCGATGTGCTGAAGTGCCTGGTGGACGAGTTCGCGGCTACTCGTCTCTCGTCGGCGGAGAGCGGTGGCCAGTGTGAGGATGTCGGGTGCAGTGCCGTTCCTTACCGCGTGCGGAGTAGGTGGCTCGGCAGTGACAAGCAAGCGCTCACCGAAGAGGTCGGGGAGTTCGTCGTCCGCTGACTGTTGCTCCAGGAGCTGCAGAAAGGCCAAAGCTGTCGCGAAGAATCCACCCTCACGGGCACGCTCCAGTTCCTCCTCGGTCACTGGGATATCATGCGCTGCGAGGTTCTGGCGAGCGAGCTCCACAAGCTGGGATACCTCCATGACACCCCTCCGCGGCTGTGCCGTTATCCGCACCGCATCCTACTGCGAACGGATCGGTTCGACGAGCCCTGATGGATGCGCAATTGTCGCACCTCCGGTATGATGCGCGCCTAGGGAAGGGTCCGAAGCGAAGGGGGGAGAGCGATGCCGAAAGCGCCGCTCGCACCGGAGATACTGAAAGCGTTGCAGACGCTCACGACACCGACGGTGGCCAATGCGATTGAAACGTTCAACGTCCGACCGCGTAACGTTGGGTTTATGGATCCCAGCATCAAATGCATGTTTCCCCACCTCGGGACGATGGTCGGCTATGCTGTCACGGCCAAGATCCGTGCTGCGCAACCACCCCAACCGGGCGAGGCTGTGCCGCGCCGTGCGATGTGGGAGTACATTCTGACGATCCCGGAGCCACGGATTGTCGTGATTCAAGACCTGGACGATCCCCCGATCGGTTCCTTTTGGGGTGAGGTCAATGCCAATATCCATCGTGCGCTGGGGTGTATCGGAACCGTCACGAATGGTGGTGTCCGCGATCTCGACGAAGTAGAGCGACTCGGTTTCCACTTCTTTGCCAGTCAAGTCCAGGTTTCGCATGCGTATGTGCATGTCGTGGAGTTTGGTACACCGGTGACGGTCGGGGGCCTAACCGTGCATCCGGGTGATCTGCTGCACGGGGATAAGCACGGCGTCATCCAGATCCCGCTCGAGATCGCCTCGGAACTTTATCGTGCAGCCAAAGAGGTCGAGGCGCGGGAGCGTCGGATCATCGAGGCCTGTCAGGCACCTGGCTTCACCATCGAGCGCTTGGCCGAGCTCTACGGCTGAGTGGAATTGCTCGGCCAGTGCACCGTCATTTCCGGTGGCTGCCTGAGGGTCTGGTAGATCACACAGAACTGCTCGGTCTTCTCGCGGAGACTCGCGAGCTGTTCCGGTGTT
>DAOTWO010000035.1:0-6084 GCA_034435855.1 Thermomicrobium sp.
CGATCGCGCGTGACCTTGGCCAGAATCGAGGCTGCAGCGATGCTCGCACAGAGGCAATCACCGCCGACGATCGCGGTCGAGATCGTCGAGTCAAAGCCCGGAAGCACGAGACCGTCATAGAGGACATGATCGACCGGTCCCAAACGCGCTACGGCGCGGTGCATCGCCAGCGCGGTCGAGACAACAATTCCGTATCGGTCGATTTCACGATGCGACGCAGCGCCGAGCGCCCACGCTGTAGCGTGAGAGCGAATCCATTCTGCGAGACGTACTCGCTGGCGCGGAGTGAGTCGCTTGGAGTCAGAGAGAAGATCAGGGATCTTTGTGCCAGGGGCAAAAACGCAGGCCGCAGCAACAACAGGTCCTGCCAGCGCCCCCCGACCCACCTCATCGAGCCCGGCGACCCGGACCTTTCCAGCTTGCCACAATTCCTGCTCAAGGTTGAAAGTCGGCCGCTCGTCCCGGCCAGACTGGCGCTTACTGGACGAGACGAGCGGCGCTGACATCGCCACACCCCTCAGTGCAGGTAGCTGCCTTCAGGGCGCCGTCGCTCCTTCAGACGAGCCGCCTTTCCAGCACGCTCACGCAGGTAGTACAAGCGTGCGCGACGCACCTTCCCGTGGCGCAACACCTCAATCTTCTCAATGAGCGGACTGTGCAACGGGAACGTCCGCTCGACTCCGATGCCGTGCGAGGCGATCCGGCGCACCGTGAAGGTCGCATCCGTCCCGCCACCCCGCTTGCGGATGACAACACCTTCGAACGGCTGCACGCGCACATTCCCACCCTCGACCACACGGTAGTGCACGCGCACCGTGTCACCCGGGCTGAAAGGAGGCAAATCTGTCCTCAGGTATTGCTCTTGGACACTGCGGATGAGATCCTGCATCGCTTCAGTCCTTATCCCGCACTCTCCCGCGCTGCGGACCGCGAGAACGGCCGCAGAAAGACAGCCATTCGGCAGTATAGCAAACTGTTGCGCCTCACGAGGTCACTCGGCGAACTCGGTTCTGCGGTAAGCTCTCCACCACTTCGACCGCCACCTCGTAGCGACCGAAGGATGGCATGATGTAAATCCCCTCCACCACCTCGTAGGCCCTGGCGACAAGTTCGCGCGCCATTGCGACCCCTTCGGCACGCCCGTTGGCACCGGCCCGCCGCATCCGCTCCAATGCTTCTTCCGTCAACGTGATACCGGGCACTTCATTGTGCAGGAACACTGCATGTCGGTAGCTCTGTAGTGGAAGGATACCGAGCAAGACTGGCACCCCAAGCGACCCGTAGCGCTCCTCGTACTTCCGCACAAAGGTCAACCACGTGTCCAGATCAAAGACGGGTTGCGTCATGATAAAGTGCGCCCCCGCAGCGAGCTTGGCATGGAGCCGCTCCAATTCCCGGTCAAGGTCAGGGCGTGTCGGATCGCAAGCCACCCCGATGGTGAAGCTCGCCTGCTGGCCGATCGAGGCTCCACCGGCGTCCATACCATTATTGAAATTCGTTAAGATCCGCACCAGTCCTATTGAGTCCACGTCGTAGACTGGAGTGGCATGAGGATAGTCACCGAAGGTCGGAGGATCCCCTGTAAGAGCCAAAATGTTGCGCACCCCAAGCGCGTGGGCACCAAGCAAATCCGATTGGAGTCCCATCAGATTCCGGTCGCGTGTCGTCAGGTGCAAAATCGTCTCGATGCCGACCTCATGTTGCAAAAGGTAGCAAAGCCCCAAGGCGCTCAGGCGTACGCGCGCCATTGGGCTATCCGCGACGTTGATGAACTCGACCCCAGACTGACGCAAAATCCGGGCACCATCAATGGCCTTCTGAGGATTCAGCCCCTTCGGAGGATCAATCTCGACGCTGATAATGAATTCCCGTCCCAGCTTCTGCTTGAGTCGCGTCGGCCCCTCCGGAGCCAGGACAATCACCGGCCGAACACGCTCTTCAAGGCGGATCGCCGCACCGCTGGAAACACTCGTGCCCCTCTGCTCGTCAAGGACTCGCCGCATGGCGGCGATGTGATTTGGCGTTGTGCCACAGCAGCCTCCCAGAATCCGAACGCCCAGCTCGAGTGCTTCTTGAGCGAACTCTGCAAAATAGTCCGGCGAGGAGCCAAAGATCACGCGATCACCGAGAACAGTCGGCCACCCAGCATTCGGCATCGCGGATAGCGGAATATTCCCCGTGTTTGCCGCTACCATGTCCCGGAGAACAGCAAGCATCGACCGTGGGCCGACACTGCAGTTCACCCCGATGGCATCTACCCCGAGTTCGGTAAGCGATTGCACAACCACGTCCGGCGTGTGGCCAGCCATCGTCCGCCCATCGGCGGCGAAGGTCATCTGGGCGACAAGCGGAAGGTCACTGACCTCACGGGCAGCGAGGATCGCTTGCCGTAGCTCTTCGAGCTGACTGAACGTCTCAAAGATCAGGAGATCAACACCACCTTCGAGCAACGCCTCGATCTGCTCACGAAACACGTCACGAATCGTCTCCGGTGCGACGGTACCGATCGGGGCGAGGATCCGCCCACTCGGTCCGACCGCTCCAGCAATGAGAACGGGGATACCGGTAATCTCTCTTGCCTCGCGAGCGAGACGGACAGCCCGTCGGTTCACCTCCCGTACACGTTCACCCAGCCCGTGCGACTCGAGTTTCATCCGATTCGCTCCAAAGGAATTCGTTTCGATAAGCTCCGCTCCTGCCAAAATGTAGTCGCGGTGAATCGCCACAACCAAGTCCGGCTCGCGCAGATTCATTGCCTCAAAGCATTGCTCGGGTCGTACTCCCCGTTCGTACAGCTGTGTGCCCATTGCCCCATCAGCAAGCAATGGTCCTCGCTGCAATCGCTCAAGAAACGGATGCGCCATCGTCACCAGTCCCGTTCGCTCCGTGCCCCAACAACCGCCTGACGAGTGAGTGTACTCGTTCGCCTTCTAAGCTGTGCTCTGACACCACAAATCAATTGCAGTGGTACATCCGCTCTCCCACGGAAATACGGGTGAAAGGCAGCTACGCAGTGCTCTCGCATGCTCAGGAACAGCGTGAGTCCGTGCAGTGGGATCCTCTGTACCGCAGACAAGCGAACATTTGTCATACCGTAGCACGCACCCAGCAGATAACCGGATCGGCGATCCTTCCCTTGGCAATATGGACGCACTGCGCTCGTTCGCCGCTTCAGTCTCTGCTTCAACACCGGCATACTGCCATCGACTCAAGCGGAACTCCTGAGTATCGGAAAGCCGTCTCGAAACGCCTGGTCGACTTCCGTAGCTCCAGGTGCGTAGACAGGGCTATACGCCACGTTGGCGTGAGATATCGCGGTTGGACAGCACTGATCCCCCGGCAGCTTGGTGCGATCGCAGCAACGAGCAACGACCGTCCCGACTGGCCAGTATGTGCGGACACTGCTCCATCTTCCTGCCAAGAGGCGTACGCCAGCACGTGTGAGGCCGATGCACACTGTGGGCAACCGAGGTCGCCAGGTCATGGGTGGCAAGCAAGGCGCTGACAAGCAGACACCGAATTGACAACCGACGGTGCACCATGTACGATCGGCCCGTCAGGAGCGCTGCCGTGAGTACATCGCATCCAGACGAGCCGTCGCTCGTTATAGACATGGGAGGACAGGGAATGTCGGGCACCGTTGCGCTGTCCGCGGCAGATGAAATACGGTGTATCGCCCGAGCCAAGGCGGGCGATGAAGAAGCGTTTACCTTGCTTTATCAGAAGTATGAGCGCACAGTTTATCAATTTATCTACCGCATGGTTGGAAATGCGGAGGATGCCAATGACCTGACTCAGGAGTGTTTTCTGCGCGCTTACAAAGCGCTTCCCCAGACGAGTGACGACTTAAATCTCGGAGCCTGGTTGCGTCGCATTGCCACCAATGTGTGCTTAGATACACTTCGTCGACGCAACCGACTGCGCTGGTTGCGCTTGGACCAGTTCGTCCCTTGGCAAGGGGTCTCACTCCGTGCAAACGGCACCGATCCGGAACGAGCGTTGATGCAGACGGAAACGCAAGATGTCGTCACGCGCGTTTTACAGCAACTGCAACCACGCTATCGAGCCGCGCTCATCCTCCGGGAGTACGAGGGGTATTCGAGCGACGAGATTGCGGCGTTATTAGGGATTTCGCGATCGGCCGCCAAGTCGCTGCTGTTTCGGGCTCGTGAGGAATTTCGCCGCCTCTACCATGAGATGGAGGCATCGTCGACCTAATGGGCTCGCGGAGCTGTCGTTTCTACCGGCCCCTACTCTCCGCCTACCTCGACGGCGAACTGTCGGACGAGGAACGACAGCGACTGTTTGCCCATCTGGCCATCTGCCCAGATTGCCAGCGCCGCCTCCAAGAGTACCAGAGTCTCCGCGAACGTTTGCGTCGTCTTCCACCCACCCCGCCACCCCCGCGACAGCTCCAACGCCAACTCTGGCAGCGGCTGGCAGAGACAGAACGCGAACAGCGGCGCAGTCACCGCTTTCGTCTGGCTGTGACAACGACAGCGTTGAGTGTTGTGATTGTCCTCGCCCTTGTACTCTCCGCAAGCATTGGACTGCAGCGTACGCAGCCTCCACGCATCCTCGAGTCACGCCCAGCAGCCGGTACCACTCAACGATGGCCAATCTATCAGCCGATCGAAATCGTTTTTTCCAAGCCGATGAACAAGGAATCGGTGACGCAGAACCTCCGCATCTCCCCGCCCGGTGAGCGTGAGCGCCTACCCATTAGCTGGGAAGGAACAAAGCTGATTATTGGCGCTGATAGCGAGCGTCGGGTGGCACTCCTGCCAGATACCGTCTATCACATTGCAATCCTTCCAAATGCCGAAGATCGTTGGGGACATCGGCTCGGTCTGACCTATACACTGACCTTCCGAACCTCCAGCGCCATTGTTCATGCGACTGAGACGCCTGGCCTCACCCCTGTTGCTCCACAACCGGGACCATCTCCAACGCCCAGTGCTCCTGCGATCACCGAGTCGAACCCCACCCCGCAAACGGCCAGCACCCCCGTCTCGTCCGTGCCGCCACCCAGCCCTGCTCCATCTTCGAATTCGTCGCAACCGTCAGCTTCTCCGCCTCCGGCCCCGCAACCGGCGCCAACAGCGGTTGCGGTGGCGAGTCCAACTCCGACACCGCTTCCAACACCAACCCCTGTCCCTCCAACTCCTGCTCCGGAGCCAACTCCCACGCCAACGCTCTCGCCCACTCCGGCGACCCCCGAACCGATTCCAGTCACAGGAGCCTTCGGCCGGATTTTCTGGGCTGATCAAGCAGTACAGAAAAAGCTCGGGGCACCCGTCTCTCCGGCATTGGTCGTTAACGCCGCGGAGCTCGCTTTCCAGCGGGGATTTATGGTCGAGCGCTTTGACACGCTTACTGTGTACGTCCTTGAAGCCACCGGTACGTGGAAGAGTGTGCCCGAGCCAGCCCCAGTCGACCCACCGCTCGAGTTCCGCTCAGTCGAGCCCAACCTCTGGCTCCCCGGTGGAACGTTTGGCCAGGTATGGGAAGCGCTGACCTTGGCTGACTCCCTCGGATATGCGACCGAGTCCGAGATTCACGTCATGGCCACTGGAGCGCGTATCCAGAACTTCGAGCATGGGACCATGATCCAAAGCGACCGCGGTTTTGTCTACGTCCTCTTTGACGACGGCACCTGGGCACAGTTCCCCGTCACCAGCTGAACCCGCTACCGATACGCATTTTGGAGAAGTACCGCGATCGCATCATACAGTGCGTGGGTGATGATGCACGCGCTTGTTCCGTAGATGCGTTGCTCCACCCCGAGGAGCAACGCCATGCCAAAGACGCCAAGCGTGACGATTGAAAGCTCGTACTGCACGTGCACTACCGTGAACAAAAGCGCGGTCAGCAACAGCCCATAGCGAGGCTGCACCGCACCCCGGAAGAGGAGCTCCTCACCAACACCAGCCAAGATTCCAAGAGTGAGAGCCCAGGTTGGTGATCCAAATTCGGTGGTCACCGGTAACATGCGCTCCTCGATCCGTGCCACGACACCCGGTTGCAGCAGCCCAGCCAGAAGCCCCGTCAGCAACGAAAGGCCGAACATCCCCGCAGTGAAGA